>DASUQG010000111.1:0-17245 GCA_036280695.1 Thermoleophilaceae bacterium | reverse complement strand
CCGGCACGACGTCCTCCACCGGCACCAACGGGGTCGGTGCGGGCGCCACCCCGGGGCGGCCGGACAGCGGCGCGACGCCGGCCAAGAGCGCGTCGGTGGCCTGCACGAGCCGGCGCTCGTGCTCCACGCAGCGGGGGCAGTTGCGCAGGTGGACGTCGAGGCGGCGGGCGTCGCGCTCGGGCAGCGCGCCGTCTAGCCGGTCCGAGATCAGGCCCTCGGCGCGCTCGCACCATCCGCTGCCGCCGAGCGGGGTAATCGCCTGCCTGAGCTGCTTGCGGGCCGCCGCGAGGAACACGCCGAGCTCCTGCTCCTCGATGCCGAGCAGCTCCGCCACCTGGGGCCGCGGCCTGTCGGCGAGCGCCACGAGCGCGAGGGCGCGGGCCTCGACGGGTGCCAGCGCGGGCAGCGCGGCGGTGACCTCGCGGATGGCCGCCGCCGGGTCCACGGGACCGGCGGGTCGGGCGGGGACTGGTCGCAGCGGCGCGTGCTCCATCAGCTCGGCACAATAGCCCCAGTCGGGGATCGAGCTTCGGTACGGTAAACCCCGACCAGCTTTCAGGAGAATTGGAGGAACCGTGGCGGACTACGCCAAGGACGTGCTCGTGGACACGCAGTGGGTGGAGGACCACCTGAGTGACGACTCCATCCGGATCGTCGAGGTGGACGAGAACCCATCGCTCTACGCGGAGGCGCACATCCCGGGCGCGATCGGCTTCGACTGGAAGAGGGACCTCCAGGATCAGGTCAAGCGCGACTTCCTCGGGCCGGCCGAGTTCGGCGAGCTGTTCGGAAGCCGCGGGATCTCGAACGACCACACCATCGTCCTGTACGGGGACCGCAACAACTGGTTCGCCGCCTACACGTACTGGTACCTCAAGTACTACGGCCACGACAACGTGAAGCTCATGAACGGGCCGCGCGAGAAGTGGATCTCCGAGGGCCGGCCCACGACCACCGACGTCCCGAGCTACGACGCGCAGCAGTTCTCCGCCCAGCAGGGCGACCCGGCGATCCGCGCGATGCGCGACGAGGTCCAGGCGGCGCTCGACTCCGACACGCGGCTCGTGGACGTCCGCTCGCCGCAGGAGTTCTCCGGAGAGCTGATCGCGATGGCGGGCTACGAGCAGGAGGGCGCGCAGCGCGGCGGCCACATCCCCGGCGCCGCTTCGGTGCCCTGGGCCCAGGCCGTGCAGGAGGACGGGACCTTCAAGTCGGCCGACGAGCTCAGCGAGCTGTACTCGAGCAAGGGCGTGACGAACGGCAACTCGATCATCGCCTACTGCCGCATCGGCGAGCGCTCGGCGCACACCTGGTTCGTGCTGCACGAGCTGCTCGGCCAGGACGACGTGAAGAACTACGACGGCTCGTGGACCGAGTGGGGCAACATGGTCGCGGTGCCGATCGAGAAGGACGTCTAGAGGAGCGGAGCCAGCCGTTCGAGGAGCGACTGCACGATCCGCGCGGTCGCTCCCCAGACCAGATGGCCGTCCACGGTGTAGGTGGGCGTCTTGATCGGCACGCCCTTGCGGATCAGCCTCTGCATCTCGTGCCCCGCCATGAGGTCGGCGAGCGTGAACTCGAGCACCTTCTCCACCTCGCTGGCCTGCGGGCGCCAGTGCTGGTCCGGCTCGATCAGGCCCACGAACGGGAAGATTCGGTAGCCGGTCACGAACGTGCCGACCGGCGGCAGGGCGCCCACCAGCTCGACGCCGGCCGGGTCGAGCCCGATCTCCTCGTGCGCCTCGCGAAGGGCGGTCGAGCGCAGGTCCTCCTCCGGGTGGTCCTGGCGGCCGCCGGGGAACGAGATCTCGCCGGCGTGGCGGCGAAGGTCCGCGCGCCGCTCGGTGAACACGGCAGTGAGCGCCTCACCATAGAGCGGCACGAGCACCGCGGCGTCCTTGTGGCCGGGCGCGTCCATGGCCGCCGCCTGCTCCGGTGTCAGGAGGTACTCCCGCACGCGCCTATTATCGGATGATGGCCCGAGCGCTCCTTATCATCGACTTCCAGAACGACTTCACCGAGGGCGGTGCGCTCGCCGTCCCGGACGGCGATGCGATCGCCGATCGTGTCAACGAGCTGATCGACTCGGGCCAATTCGACGTCGTGGTGGCCACCCGCGACTGGCACCCGCCCGATCACGGCTCGTTCCAAGCGCAGGGCGGTCCCTGGCCGCCCCACTGCGTCCAGGGCACCCACGGCGCCGAACTGCACGACTCGCTCGACCGGAACAAGGTCGACGCCGTCGTCGACGCCGGCTACGAACCCGAGCTCGAGGGCTACTCCGGCTTCGAGGAGACCGACCTGGCGAAGGTTCTGCGCAGTCACGACGTGGACGAGGTCACGGTGGTCGGGCTGGCGACGGATTACTGCGTCCGCCACACGGCCCTTGACGCGCTGAGGGAGGGCTTCGGCGTAACGGTCGATCGGGGTGGCATCCGCGGCATCGACGTGAAGGAGGGCGACTCCGAGCGCGCGCTCGAGGAGCTCCGCGGCGCCGGCGCGACGGTCCGGTAGCCGTGCTGGACAGGGTCTTCGAGTCGATGTTCCACTGGTACCGCCTGGTGGGCGGGGCCTCGGAGGGCGCCCGCGTCTTCGAGCGCGACGGCGTGGTGGCCGCGGTCGTCCCTGCGGCGCCCGAACGTGCGGTGGTGAACGCGGTGCTGTATCGCAGCGCCGACGGCCTCGAGGCGGCGTACGACGAGCTTGGCGCCGCGTATGAGGAGATTGGCGCGAAGTGGACGGTCTGGGTCGCCCCCGGCGACGACGCGGCCGCGGCGCTGCTCGAGAGCCGCGGGCACTACCTGGACGCGCGGCCGATGGCGATGGCGCGCGAGCTGGACGGCGTCGAGCGCCCGCCTCCCGACGCCCTCGCCAACTGGACGGCCGAGGGCGAGCTCGCCGCCGTGGGCCGGGTGAACGACCGCTCGTACACGTTCGGCACGGACTCGTTCTCCCGCTCGCTCCAGACGCTGCCGGATGGAGCGGCCCACGTGTACGTCGCTAGCGACGAGGCCGGCGAGCCGATCGGCTGCCTGACGGTCGTGGACCACCACGGCAACAGCGAGGTCCAGCTGGTGGCCGTGGTGCCGGAGGCGCGCGGGCAGGGCATCACGCGGAGGCTGCTCGGGCACGCGCTCGCGGACGCCGCCGAGCGTGGGAGCGAGACCTCCACGCTGATCGCCACGCCTCTTGGCTACCCGGTCTACGAGCGGCTCGGCTACCGGCCGCTCGAGCGCGTGGCCATGTGGGAGCGCGCTCCCGCCTAGACCAGCTCGACGGTCTCCTCGAACATGACCTCGCCCTCGAGCACCCGGTGCACGGGGCACTTCGCCCCGATCTGCATCAGCCGCTCGCGCTGCTCCTCGGGCACTTCCTTGGGGAAGTCGACCGTCATGCGAAAGCGAGTGGGGGAGCCGCGCTGAGCCGGCTCGTAGTCCACGTGGACCGCCACGTCGCCCACCTCCCAGCCCTTGCGCTTGGCGTACATCTCCATGGTGATCGCGGTGCAGGAGGCGAGGCTCGCGGCGAGCAGCTCCTGCGGGCTGGGCCCGGAGTCGTCGCCGCCCTCGTCCTTCGGCTCGTCGGACACCAGCGTGTGGCCGCGCATCGCCACGGTCTGCTTGAGGCGGCCGTCCTCGCGGCGCGCGCTTGCTCTCATCCTCGCCCCTCGAAGAGCTCGGGCTCGGGGTCGTCCGCGAAGCGCGCCATCGCGTAGACCGCGTCGGAGAGCCGGTTCAGGTAGGTCAGCACGACGTCGTCGGCCAGGTCGCCCTCATGCTTCAGCGCTGCTACCCGGCGCTCGGCCCTGCGTACCGCGGCGCGCGCCACGTCCAGGCGCGCCGACAGCTCGGTTCCGCCTGGGATCACGAACTTCGGGGGCAGCTCGACGCGGCCCATGTAGCGGTCGATGTCCGACTCGAGCCGCTCGACCATGTCGGGGGTGATCTTGGAGACGCCGGCCTCGAGCCGCGCCGCGGCCTCCGGGGCGGTGGCCAGCTCCGCGCCGGCCACGAACAGCTCGTTCTGGAACCGCAGAATGTCGCTGTAGAGCTCGCCGCCGCGCTCGGCCGCCGCTCGCGCGAGGCCGAGCGCCGAGGCGGCCTAGTCCACCGAGCCGTACGCCTCCGGACGGCCGGCGAATTTCGCGACCCGGCCTCCGTACCAGAGGCCCGTGGTGCCGTCGTCGCCCTTGCGGGTATAGATCTTCACGCCAGTGGATTGAACACGAGGCCGGTCGGGACCTTCGGAAAGAAGTACGTCGACTTCGGCGGCATCGACTCGCCCGCCGCGGCCACCTCGCGCACCTGCTCGACCGGGGTGGCCCGCATGAAGAAGCCGGCGTCGGCCGTCCCGGACTCCACGCGCTCGATGGCGTCCTCGAGGTTCTTCGAGTAGTCGAGCCCGCGCAGGTGCGAGATGTCGTCCTCGCTCATGTCGAGCGCGCCGCGGAGGAAGACCGCCTCGAGGACGGCGGTGTCGAGGTGGCGATACGGCTCCGGCATGCCGGCGAGAGCCGCATCGGCGATCGACTGGTCCTTGAGCGTGAAGCGGAACGGCCGCTTGAAGAAGCTGTCCATGTAGCCGAAGGTCGCGCGCTCGTTCCCGCCCGGCGGCTCGAGCTTGCGCGCGTCGTCGAGCTCCTCGATGTCGAAGTCGCGCCTGGCGGTGTCGCGGATCGCGATCTGCTTGTCAGCGTCGTCCTTCAGTCCGGTGAGGAGGCGGTGGGTGGGGAACACGAGCAGGCCGGGGTCGTCGAGCGCCACGAGGAACATCAACACGTAGCGGTGGTCGCCCTCGCCCCCCACCTCGTCGGCATACACGCGCGCGGTCTCGTAGCGGTGGTGCCCGTCGGCGATCAGCAGCTCGGCGTCGGCCAGCGCCGCCTGAAGGGCGGCGATCGGCTCGGGGTCCGCCACGCGCCAGAGCGTGTTGCGCGTGCCCTCGTGGTCGGTGGCCTCCGCGAACGGCTCCTCGCTCGTCGCGTGGGCGAGCATCTCGGTCGCCGCCCCGCCCGCGTCCGGGAACAGGCTGAAGATGGGGGAGAGGTTGGCGCGCGTGGCCCGCGTGAGCTTCAGCCGGTCCTCCTTGGGCCCGGGATGGGTCCGCTCGTGTGGCCGGATGCGACCCGCCCCGTAGTCCTCCACGCGCACGCGCGCGAAGAAGCCTTTGCGCGTGCGGGTGCTCCCGTCCGGGGCGGTGTAGTCCTGGCGCAGCACCCAGATCGCCGGCTCGTCCTCGCGCACGAGCACGCCCTGCTCGCGCCACTCGTCGAGCTTCTCCGCCGCGCGTTCGTAGCTCTGCGGCAGGTCGACCTCGACGACGTTGTGCGGGCTGCGGGCGGCGAGCTCGGCCCGCAGCTCGTCGTCGATCACGTCGTACGGGGGCGCGATCAGATCCTCGAGCGGACCGGCCGCCTCCGGGGCGTAGCGCAGCGTCTTGATGGGCTGGACGTCTGCCATCGGCGCGCCACCCTAGCGCGCTCTTGCATACGGTCGGCCGGAGGTAGATGATCGGCCGAGCGCCCCGACAGAAGGAGTGGGAATGGCCACCACTGAGACGAGCCCGGCCGCCACGAGCCAGGGCTACCAGCTTGAGGGCTCGCTGCTGGAGGTATGCAGCTGCAACACGCTCTGCCCCTGCTGGATCGGCGAGGACCCCGACGATGGAACCTGCGAAGCGGTCATCGCCTACAACATCAGCAAAGGCTCGATCCGCGGTGTCGACGTAAGCGGGCTCACGCTCGTGGGCGCGGCTCTCATCCCGGGGAACATCCTCGAGGGCAACTGGCGCGAGATCGTGTTCGTGGACGACCGTGCCTCAGACGAGCAGATGGAAGCGATGGTCGACTGCTTCACCGGGAAGCTCGGCGGACCGCTCGGCGACCTCGCCCAGCTGGTCGGCGAGCTCGTGAGCGTCGAGCGCGCGAAGATCGACCACTCGATCGTGGACGGCGCCGGCACGCTCACCGTCGGCGACAAGATCGACTGCGCCATGCATCCCTACCGCGGGCCGGACGGGAGCGTCACGACGCTCAACAACTCGATCTTCTCCACGGTGCCGGGCTCGCCGGCCTATGTCGCTCAGGCCGATCACCAGCGGATCTCGATCCCCGAGCACGGCTACGAGTGGGAGCTCGAGGGCAGGAACGCGGTCCAGTCCGACTGGAAGATCGACTACCGAGGCGAATGACAAGAACCCTGCCCCGGCCGATCCTGGTCGGGATCGCCGCCGCATGGGCCGCGGCGATAGCGGCCCAGCTGGCGGGCGCCGCCGCGCTCCTTCACCACGACTCGCTCCTGGCGGGCGGCGGTCCGCCGCTGGTGCTCGCCGCCCTCCTGTCGCTGCTCGCGTGGCAGGTGATGATCGCGGCGATGATGTTGCCGTCGAGCCTGCCGCTCGTGGGGCTGTACGCGCGCGCGACGGCGCGCGCTCCCCAGCGGCGGCGCTCGATGGCGGCGTTCCTCGGCGGCTACGCGCTCGTCTGGAGCGGCTTCGGGCTAGCCGCCTTCGGCGCGGATGCCGGCCTCCACGCGGTTGTCAACTCGAGCTCATGGCTTTCGAGCCACGACTGGTGGATCGGCGGCTCGGTGCTGGCCCTCGCCGGCGCCTTCCAGTTCACGTCCCTGAAGGACGCCTGCCTCGACAACTGCCGCCACCCCGGCCAGTTCATGATGCGCTACTACCAGCGCGGCCCGCGCGGCGGCCTGCGGCTGGGCATGCGCCACGGCCTGTTCTGCGTGGGCTGCTGCTGGGCGTTGATGCTCGTGATGTTCGCCGCCGGCGTGGCGAGCCTGATCTGGATGGCCCTCCTGACGGGCGTGATGATCCACGAGAAGACCCGCCCGACGGGCGCCCGCGCGGTGCCGGTCACGGGCGTGGCGCTGCTGGCGGCCGCATCCGTGGTGCTGGCCTACTCGGCAGCCGCAGCGGCGGCCTGATCGGCCACCCCAGCGACTCTTGCTCCCTTTTGCATGACATGCATGTAAAACGTGGAGAGAGTGGCGCGCGCGACGCCGGGGGGCGACCCTAGACTTCCCGGGGACGGGGCGTGGCGCAGCCTGGCAGCGCGCGGCCTTTGGGTGGCCGAGGTCCCCGGTTCGAATCCGGGCGCCCCGATCTCGATGACGGAGACCGCACAGGAGCCGCAGCGCCCTGGTCGGCTCAAGCCGATCCTGCTCGCCGCCGCGATGGCGTTTCTTGCGCTGAACGTCTGGACCGGGAGTCCGCTGCTGGCGGTGTGGCTCGGCTCGAAGGTTCAGGGAGAGGAGAGCCAGCCGTCGATGGGGGCGTACGCGGTCGTGATCCTCGCGCTGATCGCCTTCAGCTGGGGGCTCTACCAGCTGCTGAAGCTCGTGATGCGCGCCTACCAGGACGCCACCGGCACCGCGCCGACGGTTCGCACCCACGCACCGTGGCTCCGCAGCATGCGCGACGAGCGCCACGAGCATGCCGTCAGCACGGCGCGGATCTCGGCTGCGGAGCGCGTCGTGGTGGTCACGGTGCTGATCGCGGCCGTCGCCTTCGAGATCTGGTTTTTCTTCTTCTCGGGCTCGTCGATCGGCGGCGGCGGCGGCCGCTGATGGCGTTGGCCGGGCGCACCGGTCTCGTCAAGCGCCGTGCGCGGGCCTAGGCTTTCAGCGCGTGCCCCGGTAGCTCAGCTGGATAGAGCAGCGGCCTTCTAAGCCGCGGGTCGCAGGTTCGAGTCCTGCCCGGGGCGCTAGACGTCGAGCGGAGTCTGTCCTGGCGCGCGTGCCTGCGCTGGCCCGATCGTGGCCTAAACGCCCTCGGCGCGCGCGTCGGCCTCTTGTGCCTGCACCGTCTCAAAGGCGCTGAGACGGCGCGCGATGTCCGCCCCGGCACCCTCGATCAGCGTCCCGTAATGCCGCTCGATCATCGCGACGGACGTGCGACAAGACTAGAGGCCTGTATACCCCGACCGCCAGACGTTCACCCTACGGGACCTGTGCCGTGCGAACGGCACTTTGAGCCGCCAGAGCCGTGGGGACTTGATCAGAGCGCTCCACGAACGGGCCGCCCTGCGCGGGTGCCAACGCCTCCACGCGGCCAGTCAGCGGCGGGGCGGCGATAACCTTCCTTGCGTGAGCGCCTCAGAGCCCGGCGACCGCCCCGAAGCTGCCGAGCGTGAGGATCGTCTCCGCGAGCGTGAGTCTCGGCGCCACCCACAAGGCATGGTGCCCGGCCGAGAGCGGCGCCGCACCAAAGTCGAACGCGGCGCGATGCGCCTGATCGCCACCGGCGGAATCATCGGGATCGCGGTAGCCCTGGGCGCGATTCTCGTGGGTCAGGACGTTGCCGGCTGGATCGTCGGGCTGGTAATCGGGCTGACCACGGTGATCCTGGCCGCGCTGCTCTGGTCGTCGCGACAGCTCTAGCCGTCACTCAGCCGGTCACGACGGGCAGCTTCGGACGGTTCCCCTCGGCCTCCAGGATGGCCGCCTGCCACTTGCCGGCAGGTCCTCGAAGGCGCCGGCCTCGAGCAGCGCCTCGTGGAACTCCCGGTGCTGAAGGTCGCCCAGCTCTGAGAGCGGTGGGTAGCCGACGACCTTCTCGACGCGGCGGCTCAGCTCGGCGCTCGCCATTGCCGCAGGGTAGACCCGCGGGGATACTGGGCGGGCGATGTCGCAGGAGAACGTGGAGGTCGCCGTCAAGCAGTTTGAAAGCACGAACGCGCGTGACTTCGCTGGAGTGATGGACACGTGGGCCGATGACGTGACGCTCATCGTTCATTGGCTAGCCGGACAGGGCCGTGACACGGCGACCGGCAAGGCGGCCGTGGGAGAGTGGTTCGGGGACTGGTTCAGGCAGTTCGGCCGGGACTATCGATTCGACATCGAGGAGACGCAGGACACTGGTGACCGTGTGTTTGTCCTCGTGACCCACCACGGGCACGGGCGACACAGCGGAGTGACGGTCGAGCAGCGCGCGGCGCACGTCTACACGCTGCGTGAGGGCAAGGTGAGCCGAATCGAGGTCTGGGCCGACGAAGGCGCTCGCGAAGCGGGGCTCGAAGCGGTGGGGCTGCGGGAGTAGGCGATGTCGCAGGAGAACGTCGAGGTCGTGCGGCAGCCACTGACTGTGGCTCGCCACTCCCGCCGCCGCCTCGAGCAGCGCGTCGCCTTGCGCTTTCCCCGCGGGCGCACACTCCTCGCTCGCCTGGTCTGGCGCCTGCCGCTTCGCTCTCGGCTGCGGCGGGCGCTGCTCCGTCGCGGGATGCAGGTGGGCCTCGAGGCATTGAACCGCGCCGACTTCGAGGCCGGCTACGCCTTCTACGACCCCCAGGTCGAACTGATCTCCGATCCGCGGTTCGTCGAGCTCGGCTTCGACCGTGTGTACCGGGGTCGCGCTGAGCGCATTTGCTTCCAGCAGCGCTGGACCGCCGAATGGGGTGACTTCCGGTTTGCGCCTGACGAGCTGATCGATCTCGGGGACGGCCGCGTGTTCGTGCATGGGCGCACCGTCGGCAGTGGCCTCACGAGCGGAGCCGGGTTTGACAGCGACTGGGCTGCGCTTTTCACGTTCTCCGACGGGCGGGTCGTGCGCGAGCAGTTCTTCTTCGACCGCGCCGAAGCCTTCGAAGCCGCCGGGCTGCGGGAGTAGGCCAGCGCTCGTCAGCATTCGAAGCTCGCTATCTCGACGGGTGGCCTCACGTTCTTGGTTGCCGCAGGCTCGGGCTCGGCGGTCAGGAGGTCGAACATCTCGTGTCGTGCCCGTTCGCGGATCTCGGCGTGCTCGTCGATCGCCTTCGTGGACAGCACCCTGGTTCCGTTGTTCATCGGTGACGCGGTCAAGCGCATCGACGGCATCCGCGAGATCCGCCAGCTCGACGTGTTCGCCGTGACCGCCACCCCGACTCTCGTTCGCCTACATGATCATCGACGCCGGGGATCACGACGTCGTTCTCCCGGTCTGCGGCGGCGGTGCTGATCACCGCCGAGAACAGGCCTTCGTCGGTGGTTGTGACGGTGGCCTTGAGCAGCAGGCGGTCCATCCTCAATCCCCCCTCGCAATCCCGACGAGCCGACCGATCAGCTCCGGGCCGATGCGCGGGAAGTAGCCGAGCATCCCCGTGACCGCGACGTGCAACGACTGGTAGAACGGGTCGAGCGTCAGGTTCAGCGCCTCGCGCGCGAATCTCGTTGTAGCCCTCGCGGTCGAGACCCTGGTACTCGGCCAGCGCGTGCAGGTTGTGTTCGTCGGTCGAGGCGGCAGGGTTGAGCGGCCAGGACGGGACGTCGGCCCAGTGGTCGGCGCCCTCGATCGGGCCGCAGAGAATGATGATCATGCGCTTCCGGGCGTCGTCGCGGTTGTACATCTGCTCGAGCCCGTGCCGCACCACGCCGAGCGTCCGCGCGTCCCCGACCACGTCGACCAGCCGCACGGGTACGCCGAGCAGCACGCACGCGCAGGCGTGGCCGGCCTCGTGGGCGGCTGTGCGTTCGGCGTCAGTCACGCGCCCGGGAACATCGGGTCGGGTAGCTCGCGGCGGAACCGTTCCGCGCGGGCCTCGTCGTGCTCGCGCATGGCCTCGGCCGCGACAGCACGCTCGGCCAGCTTGTCCTCACGCTGGCGGCGCAGCGACTCCTCCCTGGCCCGCTCGCGCGCAAGGTCGTCGTCGCGCTCGTTCAGGTCGATGATCGCCCCGGTGTCGGTGTACCCGAGCCGCATCGGGCGGTGGTCGCTCCCCGCCCTCAGCCGGGCCGAGTGCTGGATCATCTTGAACTGCGCCTCGAACTCGACCTCCCCGGTCGGTCGGCAGCCCCGCGCCGGCGCGCGCGGCGTCGAGCAACTGCCGGCGCTCCGCTGGTGCCGCCTTTTCAACCCTGTCGAGCAGTTCCCCGGCCGTTGTGGCCGCGCCGCCCACGATCTCGTCGAGCACGAGCTGGCGCACAACCGCGCGCTCCTCGTCTGTCGGGAGCTCGCGGGCGGCCTCGGCCACGCTGTCCAGGGGGTCGGAGCGGGAGCGGTAAGGGATCTGCAACGTCCAGTTCATGCGGCGCCGCGCTCGAGGTAGTGGCGGAAGTCGAGCGGGTCGATCCGGAGCTGACGCCCAACGTGCCGGACGGGCAGCGCGCCGCGCTCGATCTCGCGGTAGATCGTGTCGCGGGAGACGTTCGCCACGCGCGCGGCGTCGGCCGGTGTGAGTAGGACCGTGCCGTCCCGCGTAGGCGTGTGCGTGCTCATGCCCCAAATGCTCCCGAGTCGGGGTGTCACGGTTCTGAGGCGTGGCCCGGTAGCGGCCCAAACGCTGCGGCGGGGTTCCGCAGAGCCATGCGGCGTGCACGCCTCAGAGAGAGCGCAATCCGTGGCTACAAGCGGGTTCCGGCGTCCAGCGTCATCCAGCGTCGTTTCGGGCGGCGCGGCCTTCTAAGCCGCGGGTCGCAGGTTCGAGTCCTGCCCGGGGCGTTACGCAAAGCCCGAGCCGCGCCCGCTAGGCTCGCGCGATGCTTCAGATCCGATCCAAGTACGCGGCGCTCGCCGCACTCACAGTCTCACTTGCCGTTCCGGCCGCGGCCGGCGCCCAGGCGCCCCCGCCGCCGACGGCGGCCAACGGCGCGACCGTGAAGACCCTCGCGCAGGGCCTGCCCACGCCGACGCAGTTCGCCTTCTACAAGCGCGCGGTGTTCGTCAGCGCCTTCGGCGACCCCGAGAACGCGGACGTCAAGGGCGGCGTCTACCGCATCCGCAAGGGCAAGGCCCGGCGGCTTCGGAACGCGCCCAGGACGGTGGCGGGCATCGCCTGGCGCAAGGGCACGCGCAAGCTGTACGTCTCGAACAACAAGCGCATCGTCGTCCTCAGCCGCTGGAACGGCCACCGCTTCCTGCGCTCCAGGACCCTCGTCAGGGGCCCCGCCGGCTTCAATGGCTTCAGCGGCCTGGCTTTCGGTCCCGACGGGCGCCTCTACTCGGGGGTCCAGCTCAACGACGCCACGGACGAGAAGCCGGACACCTCGCCGTTCGCCCGCTCGGTCATCTCGATGAAGCCGAACGGCACGGACATCCAGGTGGTCGCGAAGGGCCTGCGCCAGCCGTGGCAGCTCACCTTCGTGGAGGGTTTCCCGAACCCGTTCGTGTCGGTGCTGGCAGACGAGAGCACCCCCACGCCGCCGGACTGGATCGTCAACGCCAAGCCCGGCGAGGACTACGGCTATCCGACCTGCACCCGGCTGCAGAACCAGGGATGTCAGGGCTTCGACAGGCCGCTGGCGCTGCTCGAGAACCACGCCTCGCCGATGGGCATCAGCCCGATCGGCCGGACGCTCTACGTCGCCCTCTTCGGCGGTCTCGGCCAGGGTCCGGTCGTGGCGTCGATGAACACGGCGGGCCGTCAGGTCACGCCGTTCCTGAGCGGCTACGCCGCTCCGGTACTCGCGGTCGGGACGCGTAAGGGCAACGTCTACACGGGGGACCTCACCGGCGCGATCTATCGCGTGAGCGCCGGCTAGGGAGTAGGAAACGACGTCCGGGCAAGGGCCGGGAATGCGCGCGATGACAGTCATTCCCGGCCGCCCGGACAGCGCCGAGCTGACGGAGTTGCCCGAGCCGGAGCCGAAGGACGGCGAGCTGCTCGTCGAGCCGCTCTACCTCGGCGTGTGCGGCACGGACCGGGAGATCCTCGATGGGGCCCACGGCGAGCCGCCGCCCGGCCACGAGCGACTGGTGCTGGGCCACGAGTTGCTCGGGCGCGTGAGGGACACCGGTCGGCTCGTGGCGGGCATCGTACGGCGGCCCGACCCCGTTCCGTGCGCATGCTGCGCCCGGGGCGAGTGGGACATGTGCCGCAACGGCCAGTACACCGAGCGCGGCATCAAGGCGCTCGATGGCTACGGCGCGGAGCTCGTGACCATCGAGGAGGATTTCGCCATCCCCGTGCCGGACGAGCTCGGCACTCTCGGGGTCCTCGCGGAGCCCTCGAGCATCCTGGCGAAGGCCTGGGAGCAGATCGACCGGATCGCCACGCGCGCGTGCTCCGTGCACGAGAGCGTGCTCGTGACGGGCGCCGGGCCGATCGGTCTGCTCGCGGCGCTCATGGGCGTCCAGCGCGATCTCGAGGTGCACGTGCTCGACCGGGCGACCGAGGGCGTCAAGCCCGAGACGGTCAACGCGCTCGGCGCGGAGTACCACACCGGCGACATCACGGAGGTCGCGAGGCAGTGCGACCCCGACGTCGTGGTCGAGTGCACCGGCGTGGCGGAGCTCGTCGCCGGCGCGATGCAGCACACCGCGCCCGGCGCGATCGTCTGCCTCACCGGCGTGGCGGCGTCGCGCAGCCTGAGCGTGGACGTCGGCGCGCTCAACAACGAGCTGGTGCTGGAGAACGACGTGGTGTTCGGTTCGGTGAACGCGAACCGGCGCCACTTCGAGCAGGCGGTCTCCTCGCTGCGCGAGGCGGACCCGGACTGGCTCGGCCGGCTGATCACCCGAACGGTGCCGCTGGACCGCTGGACCGATGCGCTCGAGAAGGGCAACGACGACATCAAGGTCGTGGTCGATTTCTCCCAGCGCTAGCGGCTGACGGTACTCTCGTCCAAATGCCGACTTCACTGGTGACCGGCGGCGCCGGCTTTCTCGGCTCCCACCTGTGCGACTACCTGATCGAGCGCGGCCAGCGCGTGATCTGCGTGGACAACCTTGAGACGGGCTCGCTGGAGAACATCCGGCACCTCAAGAACGGGCCCAACTTCCGCTTCGAGATGCGCGACATCACCGCGCACTACGAGATCGACGAGCCGGTGGACTTCGTCTACCACATGGCCTCGCCGGCTTCTCCGATCGACTACGCCCGGTTGCCGCTCCACACGCTCAAGGTCGGCGCCTACGGCACCCACAACACGCTCGGCCTGGCCAAGAAGCACCGCGCCCGCTTCCTGCTCGCCTCAACGTCCGAGGTCTACGGCGACCCGCTCGTGCATCCCCAGCCGGAGACGTACTGGGGCAACGTGAACCCGATCGGGCCGCGCGGCGTGTACGACGAGGCCAAGCGCTACGCGGAGGCGCTCACCATGGCTTACCTGCGCCAGCAGGGCGTGGACACGGCGATCGTGCGCATCTTCAACACCTTCGGCCCCCGCATGCGGCCGAACGACGGCCGCGCGATTCCCGCCTTCATGGGCCAGGCGCTTGCCGACCGCCCCGTCACGGTGTTTGGCGACGGGTCGCAGACGCGCAGCTTCTGCTACGTCGACGACCTGATCCGCGGCCTGGTGCTGCTCGCCGAGTCCGAGGTGCACGAGCCGGTGAACATCGGCAACCCCAACGAGATGTCGCTGCTCGACATGGCGAAGCTGATCATCGAGCTGACCGAGTCGCGCTCGGAAGTCGTCTTCGAGGCGCTTCCCGTGGACGACCCGCAGGTTCGCCAGCCGGACATCGCCCGGGCGCGCGACCTGCTCGGGTGGGAGCCGGAGGTCGACGTGCGCGAGGGGATCGCGCGCACGATCAAGCACTACACGGAGATCCTCGGCCAGCCCGCGTCGCGATGAGCTCGGCCGAGGCCAAGAACCTCGAGGCGATCTCGAAGGCGATCGACCACCACAACCGCGCCTGCGAGTGGCCCGCCGTGGCGATCGAGATGAACCCCTTCGAGGTCGAACGGCTCGGCTGGGACTCGATTCGCGGCCTCCCGATCCGCTCGAATCCGGACCTCGGAACGGGGTCGTTCCGGGTGGTCTGCGCCCGCGAGGACGGGCTGCCCGGCGAGGAGGAGACGGTCGAGGCCGTGGCCGACCAGACCGTGCCGGTCGAGCTCACTCCGAGCCACTAAAGCCGGAAAAACGCATCCTGGACGCATGTCCAGTTTCGCTCGTGCCTGGACTGTTGGTTTTTCGGGTTCTGCCGATACATCAGTAGGTCCCGCGATCGGCGTTGCGAAGCGGGAAAGGGCTCCATATCGACCTCACCCGAATTCGTCACCTGGCCCTAGCGGCGGCCGCTCTCGGCGGCCTGGTAGCAGGCGCGTCCCTGGCGGGCGCCGAATCGCCGCGCCCCGACAGCTCCGCGCACCTGCTCGTGGTGCCGGATTCCGCCCGTGGCGAGCTCGCGCTGGAGCGCTCCGACGCGCGCGTGGTGGCACGCTACGGAGAGTTCGCGCTGGTCGAGGCCGCGGGTGACGAGGACGAGCGCCTCCGAGTCGCCGGCGCCACCCGCCGCGACGACATGCGCGAGGTGCTGCTCGCGGGCGGCCAGGTAGACCCAGCCGCGCGGCCATCGCTGGCGGACAAGGACGCGCCCGACCGTGGTGAGGCGCTCGCGCTCGTGCAGTTCGTCGGACCGGTGAAGGGCGAGTGGCTCGAGAAGCTGACGGCCACCGGAGCGACGGTCCTTGGCTACGCCGCCCAGAACGGCTACCTCGTTCACGCCGAGGGCGATGCCCTCGACCGCGTCACGGAGCTTGTGGGGTCCTACCCGGCGGTGCGCGCGGCGACCGCGCTGCGCCCCGAAGACAAGGTCGAGCGCGGCGCGTCGAGCGGGCGCGTGGCGGTGCAGACCGTCGCGGGCGCCCCCGGCAAGGAGGCTCGCGGCCACGCGAAGCGCGCCGGGAAAGAGCTCGCTCCCGACCTCGCCGTGGCACGCGTGCACACCCAGTTCCTGAGCCTGAGCGCGGCCGACGTGAGCGCGCTGGCGGCGGACCCTGCGGTGGTTGCCATCGAGCCGGCCGGCGTGCCGGAGCTGCATGACGAGCGGAGCGCACAGATCGTTGCCGGCAACCTTGCCGGCAGCGCGCCGAGCGGTCCGGGGTACGAGGCATGGCTCGCTTCGAAGGGATTTGGAGCCCCCTTCGGCTTTGCCATCGATGTGACGGACTCGGGCCTCGACAGAGGTGACACCGTTCTCGTTCACCCGGACCTGCTCGGTCGCGTCGGCTACGCCCACGACTACACCCTCGACCCGGACGCCACGGACTGCGGCGGGCACGGCACCAACGTCACGTCGATCGCAGCCGGCCTCGGCACTGCCGCGGGCCAGGATGCCCAGGGCTACAAGCACGGACTCGGGGTGGCGCCCTACGCGCAGGTCGGTGCCTCGAAGATCTTCCGCTGCAGCGGCGCCGCGGCCACGGTGAACTACGCCACCCTGACCGCGGACGCCTGGGCTGGCGGCGCCCGCATCTCCAACAACTCGTGGGGGATCTCGAACTTCGGCGGCTACGCCGCGGCGTCGCAGGCGTACGACGCCCTGGTGCGCGACGCCTCGGCCGGCACGCCCGGCAACCAGGAGATGGTCGAGGTGTTCTCCGCCGGCAACGACGGCGACGGCAAGGGCAACCCGCTCGACCCGAAGGGCGACGAGGGCTACGGCAGCGTCACCGCGCCCGGCACCGCCAAGAACGTGATCACGGTCGGCGCCGCCGAGAGCGTGCGCGGCTCGGGCACGGACGGCTGCGGGGTCACCAACGGCGGCTCCGACAATGCCCGCGACATCATCAACTTCTCCGGCCGCGGGCCCACGCAGGACGGCCGCATGAAGCCGGACGTCGTCGCGCCGGGCACGCACATCACCGGCGCGTCGCCGCAGCACGGCGGCTACACCGGCGCCTCGGTGTGCGACAAGAACTTCGGCGGCAGCAGCTTCTACTCGCTCGTGTCGGGCACCTCGCAGGCCACACCGCACGTGGCCGGCGCGGCCGCGCTGCTGCGCGACTGGTACGTGCGCCAGGTGAACCCACAGGCCCCCTCGCCGGCCCTCACCAAGGCGATCCTCGTGAACAGCGCGGTGGACCTGGCCGGCGGCGACAGCGGCAAGGGGAGCTCGATTCCGAGCGCGCCGAACACCGACCAGGGCTGGGGCCGCGTGAGCATCGGAGCCGCTCTCGACGGGACCCAGCGTGAGTACCTGGACGAGGCGGCCGCGACGACCCTGGACGCGAACGGGCAGAGCGTTCTGCGCTCGTACCAGGTGGCCAGCTCCGCGAAGCCGGTCCGCGTGACGCTGGCCTGGACCGACCCGCCGCCCGCTACGGTCACGGGCAACGCCTTTGTGAACGACCTCGACCTGGAGGTCAGCATCGGCGGGCGCACCTATCGCGGCAACTGGCTCGCCGGCGGCGTCTCGCTCTCGGGCGGGCAGGCCGACTTCCGCAACAACGTGGAGAACGTGGTGCTCCCCGCGGGCACGAGCGGCCGGATGTCGGTGAAGGTCGTGGCGAAGACGCTCGGCGGCGACGGCGTGCCGGGCAACGGAAAGCCGCTCGACCAGGACTTCGCGCTCGTGGTCTCGAACGCGCAGG
>DASUQG010000110.1:0-6986 GCA_036280695.1 Thermoleophilaceae bacterium | reverse complement strand
ACGGCGCGCAGGATGATCTCGAGCGTGAGCGCCTGAAGGCGCGGGTGGAGGGTCAGCGGCTGCTCGCGCGGCCAGCGCTCGACCTCGCGCTCGGTCACCTCCTGCATCAGCCCGGAGAGCCGCTGCATCTTCTCGCCGTGGAAGGCCGGGAGCATCAGCTTGCGCTGGCTGAGATGAGCGCCCTCGTCGAGCAGGATCACCGAGTTCGCCCCGACGACCGGCTCGAGAATCCGCGCCCCCTGTCCGGGATGCAGCACCTCGGGCGGCGCGGTGAAGATCTCGCGCACCTCGTCGGGGTTCGACAGGTGCACGAACGGCGGGCTCTGAAGCAGCCGCAGCGTGAAGCGCTTCCCGTAGCGGGCGCGGCAGCGCTCGAGGAACGGAACCGTGCGCGTCCACCAGCCGACGGTCTGGAGCGTCTTGGGCAGCCGAGGCCCTGGGGGCAGCCCGCCGGGCATGGCGGCAATTTACCCCTCACGCCGAGGCTCTGACCGGTGTGTGATGCATGTCACATACGCAAGTTTCGGTGGGCGGCGGCGTTGGAGGATCCATGAGCGTTTGTCGCCGCGTCCTCGCCATGTCGCTTACCGCCGCTGCGCTGCTTGCCGCGGCCGCCGCTCCGTCGTCTGCCGTCGTGGGCGGAAACGACGCGAGTCCGGGCGAGTACCCGGCCGTCGCCGAGATCACCTTCGGCCCCTTCCTCTGCACCGGCACGCTGATCACGCCCACATGGGTGCTCACCGCCGGCCACTGCAGCAACATCACGGCGGGCACGGTGGCGTCGCCCGCTTCGTGGCCGCCGCAGCTCATCAGCGTGCGCGTGGGTGGCGTAACGCAGAACGATGGCGAGCGCCTCGGCGTCAGCCGCGTCGTGATGCACCCGGACTACCTGCTCACGTCGGGCTACGACATCTCGCTGCTCCAGCTCTCGAGCAGTTCGAGGATGGCGCCGACCCAGGTGGCCGGAGCCGGTGAGCGCAGCATCTGGACTGCCGGAACGATGGAGACGATCGTCGGGTGGGGCGTGACCGAGGAGGGCGGCGAGCAGCCTGACCGCCTCCAGGAGGCAGAGGTGCCGATCACGACCGACGCCTACTGCGCGGGCGCGTACAGCGACTTCGATCCGAAGACGATGGTCTGCGCGGGGTTCCCCCAGGGTGGCGTGGACACGTGCCAGGGCGACTCCGGAGGCCCGATGTTCGGGCGCACGACCGCCGGCGCACTGCGAGTGGTTGGCACCACGAGCTTCGGCGAGGGTTGCGCCCGGCCCGGCAAGCCGGGGGTGTACGGCCGCGTGGCGGACGACACCCTGCGGCCGTGGATCGAGTCGAACGCCGCGGGCGGCGTGAGCACCGCGAGCAGCACGGCGACCACTGCGGGGCGCTGAAGCACGTCAGCGCGCGCTCGCGCTCGCGCGCAGCACACGCTGACGCGTCGCGTCGCCTAGAACACGAACGCGATCAGCAGGATGATGAGGATGATCAGCAGGATCGTTCCAACACCGATGTACATGGGGTCCCTCCCCTCGTAGTCGGATTGATAGACGACCTTCATTCCCCGAAAGGGGCGATCTCATTCGTAGGAGTTGCGTGCTCAGCGGTGCGTTCGGGCCTGCGCCGCCCTAAGCTGCGCGCCCGATGCGCAGGCGCCTACGCGACCTCGGTTACGCCGTCGGCCGCTTCCCCACGGGTGAGCTGAACGCGCTCGTAGACGTGCCGGGCGTGCTCGTGGGCCACCGGACGCTCGTGGAGGGGGAGCGCCTGCGCACCGGAGTCACGGCGATCCTGCCGCACGGCGGCAACCTCTACGAGGAGAAGGTGCTGGGCGGCTGCCACGTTGTGAACGGCTACGGCAAGGCGGCGGGCCTCACGCAGCTCGTGGAGCTCGGCACGATCGAGAGCCCGCTGCTGCTCACGAACACGCTCTCCGTCGGGCCCGTGTGGGAGGGCGGGCTGCGCCACCTGCTCGAGCTGAACCCCGGCGCGGCGCGCGACCGCGACACCCTCAACGTGGTCGTGGGCGAGTGCTTCGACGGCTGGCTGTCCGACGCTCGCTCTCTCGCGGTGCGCGCGGAGCACGCCCTGGAGGCCATCGCCGCCGCGGCGCCGGACGAGGTGAGCGAGGGCGCGGTCGGCGCCGGCACGGGCACCACCTGCTTCGGCTTCAAGGCGGGAGTCGGCACGTCGTCGCGCGCGCTGGACGGGCACGTGCTCGGCTGCCTCGTGGTCTCGAACTACGGCGCGCGGCGCGACCTGCACCTGCTCGTCGGGCCGGACGCCGAGCTGCCCGACGCGGGCGCCGAGCCGCCGGCTCAGGGCGGCTCGATCATGATCGTCCTCGGCACCGACGCCCCGCTCTCGGAGCGCCAGCTGCGCCGCCTCGCCGCGCGGGGCTCGTTCGGGCTCGGCCGCGCCGGGAGCTTCGCCTCCAACTCGAGCGGCGAGTACCTGATCTCGTTCTCGACCGCTCACACCGTGCCGCACAGGGTTGCTCGCGAGCGCGACGAGCT
Source organism: Thermoleophilaceae bacterium (assembly GCA_036280695.1). Lineage (GTDB taxonomy): Bacteria > Actinomycetota > Thermoleophilia > Solirubrobacterales > Thermoleophilaceae > JACVRW01. The sequence goes on along the minus strand of DASUQG010000110.1, from coordinate 4,477 downwards.
CAGCTTCCTGCGCGACGACTCGGTGGCCGTCCGCAAGCTGTTCGAGGCCGCCGGCGACGTCGTTCAGGAGTCGGTCCTCAACTCGCTCTGCTCGGCGGACGCCATGGAGGGACGCGACGGCAACCGCGCGGAGGCGTTCCCCCACGAGCTGCTTGACCTGATGGCGCTGCCCGAGGCCGGCGAGCGGTCGGAGAAGTAGCGAGGGGCCCCCGTTGGGGAGCCCCTCGCCTGACCCACGGACGGCACGGCACGGCGCGTCCATGCTTCTCAAGCCCTCGAGCAAGAGCTATGTGCCTGAAACGCGGGTCGAGTGGGAAGGTTCGGGAGTAATGGGTGAACCTTCGGGGGTCGATTGCGTTCCCATGAGTGATGCTCTCGCTCCGCGCATGCCGGGCCGCACGTTCGGCTCGAAGCGGCTGCTCGCCCTGGCGGGCGACGAACGGCTGGTCCAGCAGATCCGCGGCGGGAGCGAGCTGGCCTTCGAGGTGGCATTCGAGCGCCACGGCGGCGGCATCCTCAGCTTCTGCCGCCACATGCTCGGCTCGCCGGACGAGGCAGAGGACGCCGTGCAGCACACCTTTGCGGCCGCCTACCGTGACCTTCAGCGCGGCGGCGAGCGCGAGATCACGCTCAAGCCGTGGCTCTACACGATCGCGCGCAACCGCTGCCTCTCGATGCTGCGCTCCCGCCGCGAGGAGGCGTCTGAGCTGGAGGAGCTTCCCACCGAGGGGCTCCATGAGCAGGTCGCGCGCCGTGGGGAGCTGCGCGAGCTGCTGGCCGACCTGCGCGAGCTGCCGGAGGAGCAGCGCGCCGCGCTGCTCCTTGCCGAGGCGGCGGATCTGTCTCATGCCCAGGTTGCGGGCGTGCTCGGCTGCGAGGTGGCGCGCGTGAAGGCGCTGGTGTTCCGCGCGCGCAGCGGCCTGATCGAGCGCCGGGACGCGCGCGAGACTCCGTGTGCCGACATCCGCGAGCAGATCGCGAACCTGCGCGGCGGCGCGCTTCGCCGCAGCCAGCTGCGCCACCACCTGCGCCACTGCGCGGGCTGCGCCGACTACCGCGAGCAGGTTCGCCAGCAGCGTCAGATGCTCGCCGCGGCGCTGCCGGTTGTGCCGACCGTGGGACTCAAGTCGAGCGTGCTCGCGGCGGCTGGACTCGGCGGCGGCGGTGCGGGTGGCGCGGCTGTCGCAGCGGGCGGGGGTGCCGCGGGAGTCCTCTCCTCGCTTGGCGGCTCGGCCGCGGTGGCCAAGGTTGTGCTGGTGGGCGTGCTCGCGAGTGGTGGGCTCGTCGCCGGTGAGGCGGCGATCGAGCGCGTGGTTACACCCGACGATCCGCCGGCGGCGGCGCCGTCGGGCGCCCCGGTGCCCGGCGAGGGCGCGCTACCCGCACCCGCGGGCATCAGATCCGAGGACGTCCTGCGCGGCGAGCGCCTGAGCGCCGAGCGCAGCGACGGGCGGCGGGGCGACGACCAGCGCGCGGAGCACTCGCGTGGCCGCGGCGACGCGGGCGCGAGGGCGAACGGCCCTCGCGACGGCCGCGGGCTCGGCCAGACCGAGCGCTCGCAGACGGAGAGGCTCGCGCAGCCCGGTGGCCGGACTCGCGCGGAGGTGCTCGGGCGCGGCGAGCCAGTGGCTTCGTCGCCCCGGCCGGTGCCCGAGCCCAAGGCGCAGGCACAGCAGCCGGTGGCTGAGAGCGAGGCGATCGTCGCTCCGAAGACCGCGCCGACCCCGGCTTCGAAGCCAGTCGCTCCCCGCAAGGTCGAGCTGCCGCGCTAGCGCCCAGGGCGGGTAGCGTCCCGTCCGTGCCGACGCTCGAGGAGCTGGAGATCGCCGACGAGCCCGCGGACTGGCGCGCAGTCGGCTTCGAGGTGGAGGACGGCGCCTGCCAGGTCTCGAGCGTGCGGCTCCGGCTGGTCGGGAAGGGGTCCCGGCGCGGGATCCTGGGCTGGAAGGTGAGCGACGCGGAACCGGAGACAGCCGACGCTCCACCGCACCCCAACGGCGTGGTCCGCGTCGATCACGTCGTCCTGCTGTCGCCGGAGCTCGACCGCACCGTGGACGAGTTGCGCGCCGACGGCTTCGAGCTGCGGCGAATCCGCGAGGGGGAGACGCCAGGCGGCTCCACCCGGCAGGCGTTCTTTCGAATCGGCGAGCCGATCCTCGAGGTGGTTCAGGCGCCCGAGGGCACGAGCGTCGCCAGGAATCCCGACGGGCCTGCGCGGCTCTGGGGCCTCGCCTTCCTGGTCGCAGACATGGATGCGACAGCCTCGGCACTCGGCGGCCTGCTCGGCACGCCGCGCGATGCCGTCCAGCCCGGCCGTAAGATTGCGACGCTCAGGCCCGAGGCTGGGCTCGGCCCGGCGATCGCGTTCATGACCCCGCCATGACGAACCTCCCGCACCTCCGGCTCTACCGACTGGGCACGGCCGCGGCGCTGATCGTCGCACCGCTGCTGTTCCTCGTCGACAACGCGCTGCACCCGGAGGAGCTCACGCGGGGCAACGAGCTCGAGCAGGTCGGCGTGATCGCGGACGCGTACACGCGCTGGCAGGCCGCCCACGTGATCGGGTTCCTGGCGATCCTCGCCTTCACCCCGGCGGTGCTCGGGCTCGCCTTCCTCGTGCGCCGCCGCCAGCCCACCCTCGGGCTGCTCGCGGGAGCGCTCGCCCTGGCGGGAGTTCTCGGACTCGCGGCGGTGATCACGATCGACGGCTTCGCGTGGGGAATCGCCGGTGAGCTCTCCTCCAACTCTTACCTCGGCCCCACGGGCGGCGCCGAGGTGCTGCATGACCTCCAGGAGTCCGAGTGGGCGTACGCCTACTACCTCACGCCGCTCGGCTTCATCGTCGGCATGCTGATGCTGTCCGTGGGCGCGGCGCGGCAGGGTGCCGTGCCGGTGCCGGCAGCCGCCGTGCTGGGACTGGCGGTGCTGATGGTCGGCACGGAGACCGCGATCGTGTCGAACGCGTACTTCATCGCCGGCGCGGCGGTGCTCCTCGTGGGCGGCGTGGCGGTGGCGTTCGCGATCCTCCGCATGAGCGACGAGCAGTTCGCTCAGGGCGGGGCGTAGTCGCGCACGTCGTCGAGGACGCTGCGCCCGCCGATCTCGACGAAACCGTCCTCGCCGGGTCGCGCCAGGATGCGCGAGCTGCGCCCCTGCCGGATGTCGATCGGGCGCCCGAGCTGGGCGCACAGCTTGGTGGCCGCCGACCCGGTGGCCTCGTCCTCGACGATGCCGATCCGCTCCAGGAACGCTCGCGCGCGAAGGACGCCGGCCGGCTCGTCGATCCACGACCAGACGGTGAGGAGGTCGTGTCCGCCGGGCGGCCCCTCCAGTGCGTCCACCTCGCCGGGAGAGCCGAGCTCGGCGAACTCGTGCCGCGGGCCCCATTCCGGCCGGGCGCTCACGTACACGAGCTCGCCGTCGCGCCGGACCGGGAGCTCGCCCGCCGCGACCCGAAGCACGTCCGTGCCCTCTAGCAGCCACGCCGACCCCACCGTGGGGTGCCCCGCGAAATCGAGCTCGACCGCCGGCGTGAAGATCCTGATCGCCCCGCGCTCAGCGTCGTCGACGAAGACCGTCTCGCTCAAGCCCAGGTCTGCGGCCACGGCCTGGCGCCGCTCGGGCGGCACATCAGCGCCGTCGAGGAACACACCCAGCTCGTTGCCGCCTGAGGCGTCGTCGGAGCAGAAGACGCGCAGTAGGTGCAGCGTTGGCATGCCCCAACGCTACGCTCTGCGACTTCGATGCGACCGCTGGGACTACGCGGCCTCCCTGTCGTGGCCGCGACAAGGGCGGCCCTTGCCGCCGGCGCCTCCGCCGAAGCGGCGATGGCCGAGCACCTCACCGCCCTTGCACCGACGCTCGAGGCGGCGGGCAGGCTCGCGACCCTCGAGAGCCTGAGGACGCCCTCTCCGCCGGCGGCGGTCTTCCCGGTCCGCGGGCGGGTGGACTGGGGCGAGCACGACGCGCGCTTCGGGGCGTGGCGCGGCGGCCACGTCCACGAGGGCCAGGACGTGTTCGCCAGGGCGGGCGAGCCGCTGGTCGCGATCCGCGACGGCCGTGTGGTCGAGACCGGGGACGACGGCGGCCGTGGCAATTACGTGGCGATGTGGAACCGCGAGGCGCGGCGCACGTTCGTCTACCTGCACATGCTTCACCCGTCGCGCGTCAGCGTCGGTGACCACGTGCGCGTCGGCCAACGCGTGGGCGCGGTCGGCTGCACCGGCTCGTGCTGGGGCGACCACCTCCACATGGAGGTGCGCCGCGGCAGGGGCACCACCGGCAGGGCGCTCGACCCGCTGCCGCTGCTGCAACGGCTAGCCGCCCGTCGCGCGCACCCGGAGTAGCCTGCGCGGCCGTGGATCAGATGGAGCTGCGCAATCGCCTCGTCATGGCGACCCAAATGTGGCGCGAGGCGACCACCGAAGCGCTGCCGCGCATGCCACCGGGGGAGCCCGCTGAGCAGCTCGCCGCGTTC
>DASUQG010000109.1:0-7424 GCA_036280695.1 Thermoleophilaceae bacterium | reverse complement strand
CACACGCGTGCGTGGTCGAGGTGGACGCGGAGACCGGGAAGGTGAAGGTCGTGCGCTACGTGGCAGTGGACGACTGCGGCCCCGCGATCAACCCGATGCTGATCGACGGCCAGGTCCACGGCGGCGTCGTGCACGCGATCGGCCAGGCGCTCTACGAGCAGGTGGTCTACGACGCGGACGGCCAGCTCGTGACCGGCACGTTCGTGGACTACGCGCTGCCGACGGCCGCCGAGGTGCCCTCGTTCGAGACCGACCGCACCGAGACGCCGTCGCCGGTGAACTCGCTGGGGGTGAAGGGGATCGGCGAGGCCGGCACGATCGCCGCGACGCCGGCGGTGGCCGCGGCGGTGCTCGACGCGATCAGGCCGCTCGGCGTGACCGAGCTCGACATGCCGATGACCCCGATGCGCGTCTGGCAGGCGATAGAGGCGGCCGGCGGCGACGGCCCCGGCCCGCGCGCGACCGAGCAGGGCCGCGCCCTGGACGAGCACGGAGACGGGAGCGCCGGCAGCGGCCCCACGGGCCCGGACGAGGGAGGTGCCGCATGATCACCGCACCGTTCGACTACGAGGCGCCCGAGTCGCTCGAGGAGGCGATCCGGATGCTGCACGAGAACGGCGAGGACGCGAAGCTGCTCGCGGGCGGCCACTCGCTGCTCCCGCTGATGAAGGTGCGGCTTGCCGCGCCGACCGTGCTCGTGGACCTCAGGAAGATCCCCGGCCTGCACGGCATCCAGCAGGGCAACGGCGGCTGGCGGATCGGCCCGATGACACGACACGCCGATCTCCAGGACACGACGGAGCTCGGCGTGGTGTCGCGCGCGGCCTCGCTGATCGCGGACCAGCAGGTGCGCAACCGCGGCACGATCGGAGGCTCGCTGGCGCACGGCGATCCGGCCTCGGACCTGCCGACGGTGCTGCTAGCGCTCGACGGTGAGGTCACGGCACGCGGGCCGAACGGCGAGCGCACGATCGCCGCGGCGGACCTGTTCCAGGACTACCTGACGACCTCGCTCGCCCACGACGAGGTGATCACCGAGGTGCGCATGCCGGCGCTCGAGGGCTACGGCTTCGGCTACCAGAAGTTCACGCGGCGGGCCGAGGACTGGGCGATGGTCGGCGTATGCGCCCTCGTGAGCCGCGCAGCGGACGGCACGTGCGACGACGTTCGCATCGGTCTCACGCACATGGCCGCCACGCCGCTGCGCGCGACGGCCGCGGAGGATGCCCTGCGCGGCGGGCAGCTCGACGACGACTCGATCGCCGCGGCGGCCGAGCGGGCCGCCGAGGGCACCGACCCGCCGGGTGACCTGAACGCGACGCCCGACTACAAGCGACACCTCGCCCGCGTCCTGACGCGAAGGGCGCTTCAAGAGGCTGTCAGCATCTGAGTATCGAAACTCCCGCAGCAGTCCAGGAAGCGCTGGCGCGCGAGCAGTACCTCGCCGACCGCGGCCTCTCCACCGCCGTCTACCTCGCGGCCACGCTGGAGCAGCCGCTGCTGCTCGAGGGCGAGGCCGGCGTCGGCAAGACCGAGGTCGCGAAGGCGCTCGCCGGTGTCGCGGGCGCGCGCCTGATCCGCCTGCAGTGCCACGAGGGCATCGACCTCCACCATGCGCTCTACGACTGGGACTACCCGCGCCAGCTGCTGCACCTGCGTGCGGGCGCCGATGACCCCCTCTACTCGGAGCGCTTCCTGCTCCGGCGGCCGCTGCTCGAGGCCCTCCAGGCCACCGAGCCGGTCGTGCTCCTGATCGACGAGATCGATCGCGCCGACGACGAGTTCGAGGCGTTCCTGCTCGAGTTCTTGTCCGACTTCCAGGTCTCGATCCCGGAGCTGGGGACGGTCACGGCGGAGCGGCGCCCGCTCGTGGTGATCACGTCCAACCGCACGCGCGAGCTGCACGATGCCCTCAAGCGCCGCTGCCTCTACCACTGGATCGACTACCCCACGCCGGAGCGCGAGGCGGAGATAGTCCGGGTGCGCCTGCCGGGAGTGCCCGACGAGGTCGCCGAGCGGGTGTGTCGCGCGGTGGCCCGGCTGCGCGGCGAGGAGCTCTACAAGCTGCCCGGCGTGGGCGAGACGATCGCCTGGGCCCAGGCGCTGCTCGCCCTCGACGACGCCGACCTCGACGAGACGCTAGGGGTCGTGCTGAAGGTGCGCGAGGACATCGAGCGGACGCGCGAGCGAGGGGTGCTGCACGGTGCGTGACGCGGAGTCGTCCGGGCGCGGCCGCCTCGGCATGCGCCTGACCGGGCGGCTTGCCCTGCTCGCGGCGTCCATGCGCGCCGCGGGCGCTCGCGTCGGCATCGACGAGCTGATCGGAGCTCATCGCGCGCTGGCCGCGGTCGACCCAGCCGATCGCGGGGCGGCCTACTTCGCCCTGCGGGCCACGCTGTGCTCACGACGTGACGACTTCCTGGCATTCGACGCGGCCTTCGCGGAGCTGTTCGCCGCACCCGCGCAGCCGCCCCCGCAGCCGCCCGAGCTGCTCGACGACGTGGCCTCGGTGGTGCTGCCGCGACTGGCCGTGCCGGGCCAGGAGACGCGCGTGCCGGTGGACGCCGAGGTCGAGGTCGTGCCCGCCGCATGGTCGGAGACGGAGCTGCTGCGCGACAAGGACTTCGCCGACTACTCGGACGCCGAGCGCAGGCTGGCGCGCGACCTGATCCGCCGGATCGCCGGCGTGGGGCCGAGGCGCGCGAGCCGCCGCACGCGCCGGGCCCGGCGCCGCGGCGCGCCGCCTCACGCCGCCCGCCCGGACCTGCGCCAGACGATCCGCTCGTCGCTGCGCACGGGCGGCGACCCGTTCCAACGCCACTGGCGCGAGCCGGCCGAGCGGCCGCGGCCGCTCGTGCTGGTCTGCGACGTGTCCGGCTCGATGGAGCCCTACGCGCGCACGCTGCTCCAGTACATGCAGGCCTGCGTGGCCGCGCGCCGGCGCGTCGAGGGGTTCGTGTTCGGCACCCGGCTCACCCGCGTCACGGCAGAGCTCGCGGGCCGCGACCCGGACCGCGCGCTCGACCGCGCCGCTGGCGCGGCCGAGGACTGGTCGGGCGGCACGCGCATCGGCGAGGCGCTCGCCACGCTCAACCGCGAGCACGGGCGGCGGCTCGGCCGCGGGGCGATCGTGGTGCTGCTCTCAGACGGATGGGACCGCGGCGACCCGGAGCAGCTGGCGGCCGAGATGGCGCGCCTCCAGCGCTGCGCGCACCAGCTCGTGTGGCTCAATCCGCTCAAGGCCCATCCGGAGTACGAGCCGCTTACTCTTGGTATGCAGGCCGCTCTGCCGCATGTGGACCATTTCCTGGCCGGAAACTCGCTTGCATCGTTGGCAGAGTTGGCAGACCTGATGGAAGGTGGATTCGAATGAAGGACGTGCTCGAAGACGTGCAGGCGTGGGTCGACCGTGGAGACCGCGTGGCGATCGCGACCGTGGTCGGAGTGAAGCGCTCCGCACCCCGGGCGCCCGGCGCGAAGATGGCCGTGAACGACAGCGGAGACGTCTCCGGCGCGGTCTCGGGAGGCTGCGTTGAGGGTGCCGTGGTCGAGGCCGCGGGCGAGGTCCTGCGGGGCGATGGACCCAAGCTTCTCCACTTCGGGATCGCCGACAGCGAGGCGTGGGATGTTGGACTTCCGTGCGGAGGGGAAATAGATGTCTTTGTGGAGGAATACCTGAGGTGAGCTTGCAGTCCGAGTTCGCCGAGATAGCGGCCAGGGATGGCCGGGCGGCTCTCGTGACCGTGATCGCGGGTGGCGAGTTGGGCGCGAAGCTCCTGGTGCATGCCGACGGCAGCACGGAGGGCAGCCTCGGCAGTGCGGAGCTGGACGCCGCGGGACTATCCGCGGCCGAGGAGCTGATCTGGGCCGAGCGCTCGGAGACGCGCGAGCTGGGCGAGACGTCGCTGTTCGTTGACGTGGTCGCGCCGGCGCCACGACTGGTCATCTTCGGGGCCGTCGACTATGCCGCGGCACTGTGCCGCCTGGCTCGGGCGGCCGGCTGGCGGCCGTACGTGTGTGACCCGCGCTCGCAGTTCGCCACGCCGGGGCGCTTCCCGGATGCGGAGGAGGTCATCGTCGCCTGGCCGGACGAGGCGTTCGCTCGCCTCGGCGGGATCGATCGCGCCACGTACATCGCCGTGCTCACGCACGACCCGAAGCTCGACGACGCCGCGCTCACGATCGCCCTCGACTCCGATGCGGCGTACGTCGGGGCGATGGGCAGCCGGCGCGCGCAGGCGCAGCGCCGCGAGCGGCTGCTCGCGGCCGGGCTCGACGAGGAGCTGCTCGAGCGGGTGGCGGCGCCGATCGGGCTCGATCTCGGAGCGGTGAGCCCGGAGGAGACGGCGCTGTCGATCATGGCCGAGGTCGTGGCGGTCAGGAACGGGCGCGACGGCGGTCGGCTTTCGCAGTCCGGCGGGCGCATCCACGAGGTGGGCGCGTGATCGGGGGGCTGGTGCTTGCGGCGGGGGCGGGGACACGCTTCGGTGGCCGCAAGCAGCTCGCGGAGCTGGACGGCAGGCCGCTGCTCGAGCATGCGCTGCGCGCGATGACCGCCTCGCCGGTCGGGCGCGTGGTGGTGGTTCTCGGTGCGCTCGTGGAGGAGGTCACCGCGACGGTGGATCTCCACGGCGCCGAGCCCTGCGCGTGCGAGCGCTGGGACGAGGGGCAGGCCGCCTCGCTCGCCTGCGGGCTCGCGGAGCTGGCGGATTGCGAGGCGGTGGTGGTCACGCTCGGCGACCAGCCGCGCATGTCCCCGGACGCGATCAGGCGCGTGATCGGCGCACGCGGCGACGGCGCCGCGGCCGTCCGCGCCACATACTTCGGCGTGCCGGGGCACCCCGTGCTGCTGGAGCACGACCTCTTCGACTCCTTCCGCGACGTGACCGGAGACCACGGCGCACGGAACCTGCTGCTGAGCGTCCAGGTCCGCGAGGTGCCGTGCGACGACCTCGGCGGCGGCGAGGACGTGGACACGCCGGCCGAGCTCGATGCGCTGCGCGCGGGCGGCCCGGTCACTACCGCGCCGGCGCGGTGAAGCTCGAGCAGTCGTTCGAGGTGCACGCCCCGCTCGAGCGGGTGTGGGAGACCCTCATCGACGTCGAGCGCGTGGCGCCCTGCCTGCCCGGCGCGGAGATCACCGAGGTGTCGGACGACGGGACCTACCACGGCACGTTCAGCGTGCGGCTCGGGCCGACCACGGCGGCGTATCGGGGCGAGCTGCACATGGAGGAACGCGACGAGGACGCCCACCGCGTGACGATGCGCGCGAGCGGGCAGGACAAGCGCGGCCAGGGCTCCGCGAAGGCGACGATCGTGAGCACCATGCGCTCCGAGGACGACGTGACCAAGGTCGACGTGGAGACCGACTTCACGATCACCGGCCGCCTCGCGCGCTTCGGCCGCGGCGGGATGATCCAGGACATCTCGAACCGGCTGCTGAAGGACTTCGCGAACTGCCTTCAGGAACGGATCGAGGCGCCGCCGGCAGCGGAGCCCACCCTGCTCGACGCCGTGATCGCGGCGACCCCCGAGGGCGCGGCCACGTCCCCGCCTGCGGCGGGAGGAGCGAAGTCGCCGACCACGACCAAGCCGATCGGCGGCTTCTCGCTGTTCTTCCGGGCGCTAGTCGACCGGCTGCGCCGGCTGTTCCGTCGCAGCTGAGTCGAGCGCGCGCCGGACCCACGCGGGCAGCTCGCGCAGGAACGCCGGGTCGATCGTATGCGGCATCGGCGACTCGCGATAGGTCACGTCCGCGCCCGCCGCCGTAAGCCGGTCGCGCGCGTCGTGGCCGAACTCAACCGGGATCACGGGGTCGTGGGTGCCGTGCCCGATCGCCACCGGCAGGCCGGCCGCGTTGCCGAGGTCGACCTCGAAGCCCTCCACCTCGGGGATGAAGCCGCTCAGGGCCATGATGCCCGCCGGTCGCGGGCGTCCCGCGCCGAGTCCGAGCGCGTACGACATCACCGACCCCTGGGAGAAGCCGCACAGGACCGTCCGCTCGGGCGGGATCCCGTGCTCTGCGAGCAGGCCGTCGAGCCACGCCGCCAGCTGCGGGTAGGTCGCGTGGAAGGTCTCGGGATCGGGGTAGCCGACTCGGCGGACGACGTACCAGTGGGCGCCGCCCGGCGGCAGTGACAGTGGTCCGCGCGCGGTGGCGCCGAGCAGGCGCCGCTCGGGGTCGAGGATCTCGAGCAGCGGGAAGAGGTCGTCCTCGTCGGCACCGCGGCCGTGGAAGAGCACGAGCGCGCCCTCGGGCGTGCCGGCTGCTGGTCGTGTGAGGTGTTGGATGCTCATGGCTTGCGCTAATCTTGTTGTATCGACAACTACTCTACAGCAGAGCTCCTCAACGAAGAGGAACTGGCGGCGTGGCGCGGGATGCTGCGTGCGCACGCCGCGCTTACGCGGCAGCTCGACGCCGAGCTCGCGCGCGAGCACAAGCTCCCGCTGTCCTCCTACGAGGTGCTGCTGTACGTCGCCGACGCCCCGGAGGGACGCATGCGCATGGCGGAGCTCGCGGACTCGGTGCTGCTGAGCCGCAGCGGCCTGACGCGACTGGTGGACCGTCTCGAGCGCGAGGGGCTGCTCAAGCGCAAGCCATGTGAGAGCGACGCCCGCGGTTTCTTCGCCGAGATCACGCCGAAGGGCCGCCGGCTCTTCGATGCCGCCCGCCGCACGCACCTGGAGGGCGTGCGCGCGCTATTCCTCAGTCGCTTCTCGCGCGACGAGCTACGCGCCCTCGGCTCGCTCTGGCAGAAGCTCGAAGACGAGCGCGCCGGCTCCTAGGACATCGGTGCGGCAACGGCGTGCCGCGCCCGGCGCCGCACCTCGCGGATCGCGCGGGCCAGTCTCTTGACGCCCTCGTCGAGCTCCGGCGGCTCGAGCAGAGAGAAGGACAGCCTGAAGGAGGTCTGGGTGCGCCGCTCGGCCGTGACCGCGCCGCCGGGCGTGAACGTGACGCCGTGGCGCGCCGCCTCCGTATAGAGGACGCGTTCGTCGAGCGCCCGGTTGAGCGTGACCCAGACGTGGTGCCCGCCCTGCGGCGGGTCGGCCTCGTACTCGCCGGCCATGTGCCGCTCGAGCGCCTTTAGCAGCGCGTCGCGGCGCTCCCGGTAGAAGGGCTGGGTCTGCTCCAGGTGGCGGTCGTAGGCGCCCGTGCTGAGCCAGCGGGCGCAGATGTGCTGGATCAGCGTGGGCGAGTGGAAGTCGCTCGACAGCTTCAGCATCGCGATCCGCTCGCGCACCGGCCCGCGCGCGGCCACCCAGCCGGCGCGAAGACCGCCGCCCACGACCTTCGACAGCGAGTTCACATGGATCACGTGCGCCGGGGCCAGCTCGCGCAGCGGGCGCACGGGCGCGCTCCCGAAGCTCGCATCGGCGTAGACGCGGTCCTCGAGCACGAAGAAGTTGCGCTCCCTGGCCAG
>DASUQG010000108.1:0-4713 GCA_036280695.1 Thermoleophilaceae bacterium | reverse complement strand
CACCGCGTCCGCGTGCTCGACGCCCGAGATGTAGGTCTTCTGGCCGCGGAGCACCAGACGGTCGCCGCGCCGCTCCACGGAGGTGGAGAGGTTGTGCGAGTTCGTGCCGGCGTCCGGCTCGGTGATCGCGAAGGCGATCTTCGTGGTGCCGGACGCGATGCCGCGCAGCCAGCGCTCCTTCTGCTGCTCAGTGCCGTGGCGAGCGAGGATGTTCCCGACGATCGCGGGCGAGACCACGATCAGGAGCAGCGACTTGCCCGCCGCCGCGATCTCCTCGCCGACGGCGGCCAGCCCGCTCATCCCGAGCCCGCCTCCTCCCCATTCCTCGGGCAGGTTCACGCCGAGATAGCCCTTCTCGGCGAGGGCGTCCCAGAGCTCGGTGGGCGGCTCGTCCGCGGCGTACTTCTGGCGGGCGTAGTCCTCGGGGAAGCCGTCGCAGATGCCGCGCACCGCCTCGCGGATCTGGCGCTCCTCGTCGGAGGGCACCAACGGCAGCACGGCTTCGGTGGCGATGGTCATGCCCGGGATGATGCCAGCGCACGGCGCCGCGGCAGCCGGACGATTGTTAGGGTGCCCTAACTATGTCTCGGCGGATCCTCGTCACGGGCGGTCTCGGCTTCATCGGAAGCCACGTGAGCGCCGCGCTGCTCGACGAGGGCGAGCGCGTGAGCGTCGTCGACGACCTCTCCGGCTCGTATGCGCCCGGCACCGGCCCGGACGCCGCGCGCGCGCTGTCGGCCCGCGGCGCCGAGGTCACGATCGGGCGCGCCGATCCGGCGCAGCTTCAGGGCGTTGACGCGGTGATCCACCTCGCCGGGCTGCCCGGCGTGCGGACCCGCCGCTCGCCCGCGGCGCTTCACGAGGCGAACGTCGTGCTCACCGAGCGGCTCGTGCGTGCTGCGAGCGTGCGCGGGATCCGCTTCGTGCTCGTATCGAGTTCCTCGGTGTACGGGAACGCGCGCGAGCTGCCCACCCCGGAGCACGCGCCGGCCGCCCCGCTCAATCCCTACGCCAGGAGCAAGGTGCACGCGGAGGCGGTCGTCCGTGAGGACGGCGCGGACGCCGTGATCGTGCGGCCGTTCACCGTCTACGGCCCCGGCCAGCGTCCGGAGATGGCGTTCGCTCGCTGGACCCGGCTGCTCACCGCGCGGGAGCCGCTGTCCTGGTACGGGGCGCCCGGCACGGCGCGTGACTTCACGTACGTCGACGACGCCGCCCGCGGCATCCTCGCCGCGCTCCGCCGCGGGCGCGCCGGCGAGGCCTACAACCTGTCGGGCTGGCGCTCGGTGGAGCTGCGGGCCGCACTCGCGATGCTCGAGGACGCCCTGGGCCGCCAGGCCGCGCTGCGCACCACGCCGAGCTCGGGCGCCGAGGCGCACGTGACGGCGGGCTGCGGGCTCAAGGCGGCCGGGGAGCTCGGCTACGCGCCGCGCGTGGAGCTCGCCGCGGGCATCGAGCGTCAGCTGGCGGCGGCTAGCCCTCGCCGGCTTGCTGCTTAGCGAGGTCGAGCTCGCGCTGCACGACGCCCTGCTGGTTCGGGATCTTCAGCCGCTGCTCGAGGATCTGGATCGCCTCGTCGTAGCGCCCGGCGAGCCGCAGGGACTTGCCGAGGTTGAACAGCGCGTAGGCGTAGTTGAGGTCGTCGGTGCCGGGCGGGAAGGAATCCACCGCTTGCTGGAGTGTCGCGATCGCCTCGTCGTACTGGCCCGCGTTCATGAGCTTGAAGCCCTCGTCGTTGAGCGCCGCCCCGCGCGCGGGGTCGTACGAGCCAGAGTCGGACTGGTCCTCCGCCGGCGCGGGCGCCGCGGGCGCCGCGGGCGCCTGCTCCTTGGGCTCGTCCTTCTTCTTGGGCTCTTCCTTCTTCTTGTTCGGCGCGGCCGGCTCGGCAGGCGTGCTCTCCGCGCGCGAGGGCGAGGAGCCCTCGTCGTCGCCGCCCGACAGCATGGCGCCCGCGATCGTCGCGATGGCGAGCGCGATGAAGACGGCCGCGAGCGCCAGCGCACCGATGCGCGGCCGCCCACGCCCTGCGCGGTGCGTCCCGGTGGCCTGCGGCGGCCGAGTCGGCGGCGGCGTGCTCGGCGCCGGCGTGCTGTGTCTCGGCGTCGGCTCCGGATCGGCGGCGGCGGCACCCGCCCCAGCCGCGGCCGCAGCTCCCGCCGCGGCAGCACCTGCCACGGCAGCCTTCCGGCGGCCGAGGCGGCGTGTCTTCGCGGTCCTCTGCTCCGGGCCGGCCTCCAGCGCAGTGGCCAGCTCGCGCGCGAACTCTCCGGCGGACGCGGGGCGATCCTCCGGATCCTGCGCCATCCCACGTTTCAGGACCTGGGCGGCCGCCCTTGGAGCGTTCGGCCAGACGTCTAGGAGGTCCGGAGCGCCCTCGGTGGCGATCTTGTGGGCGATCTCCATGGGCGTGCGGCCCTCGCGCGGGCGCTTCCCGCTGAGCGCCTCGAACGTGATCGCCGCGAGCGCGTACACGTCGGCGGGCGGCCCCGCGCCCCGGCCGTCGAGCTGCTCGGGGGCCATGTACGCGGCGGTGCCGAGCACCGTGCCGCTGCGGGTGATCTTGGTGCCGTCGGAGGCGGTGGCGATCCCGAGGTCCGCCAGCTTGGTGAGTCCGTCGCCGCGGATCAGCACGTTGCCCGGCTTCACGTCGCGGTGAACGACGCCCTGGGCGTGTGCGTGGTCGAGCGCGGCGCCGAGGTCGCGCACCATGCTGGCGACCTCCTCCGGGCGCAGCGGCCCGCGGCGCAGCATCCTCGACAGCGGCTCCCCGTCCACGTACTCCATGACGATCAGGACGCCCTCGTCGTCGGTCGTGGTGTCGAACACCGAGACGAGGTTCGGGTGGTTGAGCGAGGCGCCCAGCTTGGCCTCGCGCGCGAAGCGCCGTTCGACGTCCACCGGGCTGTCGGCGTGCAGCCGCTTGACCGCGACCTCGCGGGCGAGCCGCTCGTCCTCGCACAGGAGCACCGAGGCCATGCCGCCCGACCCGAGGTGCCTGATCACCCGGTAGCGGCCGTCCAGAAGTGAGCCTTGGGTATTCACGGCCATCAGGCCGATGTACCCGACCCTAAACGCGCTGAATCAGCGTACCCGTGCCGAGCCCGCCGCCGCAGCACATCGTCACGAGCCCGACCTCCTTGTCGGAGCGCTCGAGCTCGTGCAGCAGAGTCGTGATCAGGCGCGCGCCGGTCGAACCGAGCGGGTGCCCGAGCGCAATCGCGCCGCCGTTCACGTTCACCCGGTCCATGTCGGGCTCGAGCTCGCGGCGCCAGGCCGCGACCACGGACGCGAAGGCCTCGTTGATCTCGACCAGGTCGATGTCGCCCATCGTCATCCCGTTGCGCTCCAGCAGCTTCCTGGTGGCGGGAATCGGGCCGGTGAGCATGATCACCGGGTCCACGCCCACCGTGGTCTGATCAACGATCTTGGCCCGCGGCTTCAGGCCCAGCGACTCGGCCTTGCCGCGCTCCATGAGCAGGACCCCAGCCGCGCCGTCGGAGATCTGCGACGAGTTGCCGGCCGTGATCTTGCCGTCCTCCTTGAAGGCCGGCTTCAGCTCCGATAGCGCCTCGATGCTCGTGTCCGGCCGGATGCCCTGGTCCGTGACATAGGTGTCGCCATTCACCGCAAACGGCACTATCTCGCGCTCGAAGCGGCCCTCCTCGGTGGCGCGCGCCGCGTTCTGGTGCGAGCGCAGCCCGATCTCGTCGAGCTCCGAGCGGGGGATCTCCCACTGGTCGGCGATCATCTCGGCCGAGATGCCCTGCGGCACGAGGTTGTACCTCTCGAGTAGCTCGGGCGGCCACGGCGAGCCGACGTCGTCGACCCACTTGAAGCCCACTCCCATGGGGATGTGACCCATGTGCTCCACGCCCGATCCGATGGCGGCGTCGTGCACGCCGGAGGCGATCAGCGCCGCCGCGAAGTTCACCGCCTGCTGCGCCGAGCCGCACTGGCGGTCGACCGTCGTGGCCGGCGTCTCCACCGGCAGCCCGGCCTGGAGCCAGGCGTTGCGGCCGACGTTGAACATCTGCTCGCCGTACTGCTGCACGCAGCCGGTGATCACGTCCTCGACCTCGGAGGCATCGATCCCGGTGCGCTCGATCAGCTCGGTATAGGTCTTCGCGAGCAGCTCGTTGGGATGGACGTCCTTGTAGTAGCCCTTTTCGGGATGCCCGCGTCCGATCGGCGTTCGGACTGCCTCGACGATGACTACCTCACGCTCATTGCCGTTTCGCATGTGGTAAGCGTACTCAATTGACTGGCGAGTCAACCAAAGGCGGATAAGAGCTTGAATCGGCTTGGGATAGCGGGTAGCGGGGCGATCGCGTGCGGCCTGGCGCGCGCGGCGGCGGGCTCCCACGAGGTGATCCTGTGGGCCCGCAGCGAGGCCTCCAAGGACCGGGCGTGGGGCAAGGTGGAGGAATCCGCGACGGTCGTCACCGAGCTCTCGGAGCTCTCCGGCTGCCCCGTGGTGGTCGAGGCGATCAGCGAGGAGGAGGACGCCAAGCGCGAGCTCTACGCGCTGCTCGCGGACGTGCTCGACGCCGACGCGGTCCTGGCAACGACCACCTCCTCGCTTTCCGTCCGCGCGCTCGCCGAGGCGAGCGGCCGCCCGGACCGCTTCGGCGCCCTGCACGTCTTCAACCCCGTCGACAAGATGAAGCTGGTGGAGCTGTCGTTCCCGGATGCCGCGAGCGACGAGACCAGGCG
>DASUQG010000107.1:0-3477 GCA_036280695.1 Thermoleophilaceae bacterium | reverse complement strand
GAAGGAGCACGCGAAGGCGTACATCGCCTTGACCGCGCCGACCGTCTCCTCCTACAAGCGCCTCAAGACCGGCACGCGCAGCGGCTCGAGCTGGGCGCCCGTGTTCGTGAGCTACGGCTTCAACAACCGCACGCAGATGCTGCGCATCCCGGCCGCGGGGCGGATCGAGGACCGGACGGTGGACGGCTCCTGCAACCCCTACCTGGCGGCCACGGCGGTGCTCGCGGCGGGGCTCGACGGAATCGAGAAGGGGCTCGATGCCGGCGACCCCACCACGGAGCTGAACCTCCACGAGGTCACCGAGGAGCAGCGCAAGGAGCTCGGCGTGGAGCTGCTGCCGGCGAACCTCCTGGACGCGACCCGCGAGCTGGAGCAGGACGAGGTCCTGCGAAAGGCCCTCGGCTCAACCTCGCGCGAGGACTACGTGGACTACTACGTGAAGACGAAGCAGGACGAGTTCAACGAGTGGCACAACGAGGTGACTCCGTGGGAGATCAAGCGCTACCTGCAGCTGTTCTAGGCGGCTACGTCCGCCGGCCGCTGCGGGTGCATGACCGGTCCACGCGCACGCTCGATCAGCGACTCGCCGTCCGCTTCCCCGTCTTTGCCGCAGCGCTCCCTCGCCTGATCGCCAGACTGCGGCCCGGCTCGCGTGTGCGCCAGGCGGCCCTCGGGCGAGCCCTCCGCCTCGGGGTGCAGGCCTACAACCGCCGCGATCTGGAAGCGGTGGCGATCAGCTACCACCCCAAGCTGGAGTACTACCCGTACCGGGAGTTCGTCGAGGCTGCGCTCGCGGAGCCGTGCTACCGCGGGCCGTCGGGCTACCGCGCGTACATTGCCGCGACCGAGGACGTGTGGGGCACCGATGTCCGCCTGGAGCCGACCGAGTTCATAGACCTCGGGGATCGGGTGGTGCTGCTCGCGAACATGCCGATGCGCGCCCAGGCAAGCGGCATTCCGCTTGCGGAGACCTACGCGGGCGTCTCGACGCTGAAGAACGGCAGGGTGATCCGCCAGCACGACTTCCTGGATCAGGCGGAGGCGCTCGCAGCCGTGGGGCTGTCCTAGGCGAGCTCAAACTCGCCCGCGCTGCCGCTGAGGATGATGCTCGCGACCGCCGGCATGCCAGCGCGGATGCTGATCGGCAGCGTGTGACTCCCAAGCCAGCGGTCGACGCGCTCGGCATCGCCGGAAAGCTCCACGCGCGCGAGCCGGGGCGCGCCGGCCGGGTGCTCGACCGCGGCGCGACCCGGATGCGGCGTGCCGTCTCCCCACTCCACGAGGATCGGCAGCGACGACTCGGCGACGGCCTGCTCGACGCCCGCCAGCCGCCAGCTCAACGTTTGCCCGCTCGCGTTCTTCCTCGAGTTGGCCGTGACCGCAAGGCCGAGCCGCGCGGCGACCCCGTCGAGATCGTCCGTCCGGACCGCCCAGCCGAGCGGCTGTCCCGTGGGCGTCGCCGCGGCGGCGACCCAGCTGCCGAACGAGCTGCCGGCGGCCTCGTCCGGATCGACGACCGCGATCAGCTCGAGGTAAGCCTCGCCGAGCGGGACGATGCGGTTGGCGGTGCCCCAGCCCGGGTGACGGCCGCCTTCCACCGAGGCGAGGCCGTGCCGCGCCTCCATCTCGCGCGCGCCCGCCGCCAGGTCGGTCACGGCGATCAGTACGTGGTCGATCTCCAAGGGCCTAGGGCGGCGGTAAGCCGATCGCGCCGCGGTCGGGCGGCAGCCGCGGTCTCCTCGGCTCACGCACCCCCGCATCTGGTGGATCCTCGCCGTCGTCCCAGACTTCGTTCCAAGGACTGGCGGAGGGCTTCCGCCACCGCAGCACCCACCAACCGATAACGGGGGAATGACCGACGCTGAGCCGGCGCCGCATCCCGAGTGGGACGGTTAGCGGCATGCCCGGATTCTAGGCCGCTACCGCAGCTCCTCGATGAGCAGGTCCATGAGGAGGCCGTCGGTCCACTCGCCGTCGACGAGCTCTGCTTTGCGCATTACGCCCACCGGCTTGAAGCCGACGGCTTCATAGGCCTTGATCGCCCGGTCGTTGCCGGCATTCGGGTCGATCGTGAAGCGGTGGTGCCCGCGCTCGTCGGCGAACCAGCGGATCAGGGTTCGCAGCGCGTCGGGGCCGAGGCCCTGGCCCTGGAAGCGCCCGGAGAGGCTGATGTCGATGCCGACCGAGCGGTACTCGGGCTCGGTCTCCTCGGTAAAGCCGAGCCAGCCGGCCAGCTCGCCGTCGACCTCGATCGCGAAGGCATCGCCGTCCATGCGCAGGTTGTCGCGCAGCCGCTCGGGCTCGTCGGCCTCGCCCCACCACCGGGCCACACCTGGCTCGCGGATGATCTCGGCGAGCGGGTCTAGGTCCCGGTCTTCCAGCGGCCTCAGCGTCACTCGTTCGCCACGAAGGTTGGACGGCTCCATGGCCCCGAGCGTACGCCGAAGGCGAGAGGTTGACTGGCGAGCGCCGTGCTGGGAGCCTCGGTCTATGCCCGCAGGCGATGCGGAGCCAGGTCCGACGACGCTGAGCAGCGGCGAGATCCTGAACCAACTCGACGAGCTCGCGAGCATCGAGCATTCGCTCTGCGTGGAGTACCTGGCCATCCACTGCGCGCTCGGTCACGACCTCGAGCCGGCCGACGACGGAGCCTCGGCTCAGCACGTGGCCGAGGCGGCTCGGGCAGCCAGGAACGCCGCGTTCAGCGAGATGAGCCACATACGCGCGGTGAACCGGGCCCTCGTCAAGGCCGGGCGCTCGCCCCAACTCGCGCGGGCCTCCAGCATCCGTCGCGAATCGGGCTCCGAGGTCCCACTCGGCCCGCTTGACTCCGGGCAGCTCGAGCGACTCCCCGAGCGGGAGCGTGAAATCGCCTCGGCGGTGGACGAGCGATATGCGCGGCTGCGCCGCGCCGTGGAATCCCCGACCCCGGTCTTCGAGGGCGAGCTCCTGTCGGAAATGACCTCACTTCTCAGCCCAGGCCCGGATCACTCGGGACTGGCGTCGGCCCTAACGGAGGAATTGCGGGGAATACCACCCAGCGAGTACCTCCGCGCCCTTCCTCGCCAGGCCGGTGACGAGCTCGAGCAGAGGCTGCTCGAGCTCAGCGACCACTGCTACCGCTTGCTCGTCGGCAACGTTCAGATCTGGTTCGAGCACGAGGATGTGGTCTTCAACGCGCGTGGCCAGGCCATCGACGCGATGAACGCGCTGAACATGATCAACCGCCTGGTCGTGGAACGCGGGTTGCTGCCCGCCTTCCCGCCTCCCTAGCGCCGGGCCGCTCAGGCGGCTTCGCGGTCCACCGCGACCGGGCGGGTTCGGGGTTCCAGGAGGCCCAGGCGGCCCGCCAGCCAGCGGGCCGGTAGCGCCTGCAGCAGCAGGGTCAGGACGATCGCGAGCGCCACGACGCTGGCGAATACGTCGCCGTTCGGCACTCCCAGCCCGGCCAGCACGCCGACCAGAGCGGCCGGCACC
>DASUQG010000106.1:0-3799 GCA_036280695.1 Thermoleophilaceae bacterium | reverse complement strand
GACGACGCGGACACCGCACGCGTCGAGACCTCCGAGGGCACGACCTCCGACTTCGACGGCGCCGCCACCTGCACGCAGACCGCCGAGCAGACGGAGGGTCCCTTCTACTTCGACGTGGATCGCATCCGGAGCGACATCCGCGAGGACCGGGAGGGCGCGAAGCTGCGGCTCGGCGTGCGTGTGCGCGACGCGGCCGAGTGCCAGCCGATCCAGAACGCCGTCGTGGACGTCTGGCACTGCGACGCCCGGGGCAGCTACTCGGAGCCCGGGGAGACATATCTCCGCGGCGCGCAGGTGACGAATCGCGAGGGCGTCGTCGAGTTCACGACGGTGTACCCGGGCTGGTATCCCGGACGGACCGTGCACATCCACGCGAAGGTGCACATCGACAAGCAGACCGTTCTCACCACCCAGTTCTACTTCGACGACGCCTTCAACGCGCAGGTCTTCGAGAGGGCTCCCTACGCCTCCGGCTCCGGCCGCGACGCCTCCAACGACGTGGATCCGCTCTACGACAGCGACCTGGAGCTCACACTGTCAGACGAGGGCAACGGCTACAGCGGCCTGATCACGCTCGACGTGGCGAGCGCCTGAACGAAAGACTGACCCCGCAGGAATCCCGTGCGCCTCTCAGTCTGTTGCCTCGGCGCGTTACTTGCGCGGTCGGCGGGCTTTTGCTCTCTGGGGGCCGGGGTTGATGGCCGCAGGGCCAGTTCCACAAGCCTACTCCTTTGCTACCCGTCTGGCGCGACCCAGATCAGGCAATCGGCCTCGCGGCGAAGCCTGCGGGCCAGCAGACGGAAGCGCACGCGACCCGTCAGCTTCAGGTCCGGGCCGAACACGAGCAGGCCGGCCTCGCGCTCGGTCACGATCTCGAGTAGCGCTTGCACGGGCCTCCGCGTGGTCACTCGAAGTAGCTCGGTCTTGACGCCGAGTTGCGCGGCGCGGGCGGCCGTGGCGCGAACCGCCTCCAGGTCCTCCTCGTGCGGCAGGTTCAGGCCCTCGGGCCCAACGAGAGCCAGCGTCGTGGGGTAAGGCCGAAACCGGAGGATGTTCACGAGCACGAGCGGTACGCCGGACTCGAGCGCGCTGTCGATCGCCATCCGCTCCGCGCTCGGGTCCACCCGCACCGACAGCGTGGCTAAGACCACCGGCCGCGCGCGGGTGGGCGCGGCGGAGACTCCGGTCAGGTCGTCTCGGCGGTCCGCGAGCTTCGGCATATCGCCCAAATAGGGGACCCAGATCGTTGACGTGCGTCCGTAGCGCATGGTACAAGGGCGCTGTACCAATTGGTACGACCGTTGGCCGCTTACTACTCGAGGGAGAGGGAGGGTCCATGGCGCATGCCGAGGTAGAGGAGAGGCAACTCCTCAAGGCGATGACGTGGTGGGACGGCTTCGTCGTCGCACTGGCCAACCCGGGGTTCCTGATCGCGGCGCTGGGCGCCTCGATCGGAGTGCTGGGAACGACGGGCGCCTTCGTCCTGTGGACGATCTCGGTCCTGCTCGGCGCGCTTCAGAACAACGTCTATGCCGAGATGGCGACGATGTTCCCCGAGAAGGCCGGCGGCATCTCCCTCTACGCGCACGAGGCATGGCGCAAGTACCTCACCTTCATCGGGCCGGTGGCGACGTTCGGCTACTGGTTCGCGTGGTCGAGCGTCCTCGCCATCAACGGCTACGTGATCGGCACGCTCGCGCAGGCCCAGTGGTTCTCGGACACGACCTTCACGCAGGACGTCGGCGAGTTCCAGTGGAGCCTCCCGGTCTGGATCGGCATCGGCTGCATCCTCGCGGTCTGGCTGTTCAACATCTTCGGGGTGCGGCCGGCCGTGTGGTTGAGCTACGTGACCGGCGCCCTGCTGATCCTGCCCGCGGCCGCGCTGATGTTCCTCCCCTACCTCACGGGCGACTGGTCCAGCGACAACATGACCTGGGAGATCGGCGCCGGCGGCGGCCTCGGCCTGGCGATGACCTGGCTCTACTTCATGGGGTGGTCGGCCTACGGCTTCGAGACGGTCGCGGCGTTCGCGCCCGAGTACCACAACCCGGAGACCGACACCCCGCGTGCGCTGCGCGCCTCGGCCGCTTTCTCGGTCGTGGTCTACGCGCTGCTCCCGCTCGGCCTCGGGGGAACGCTCGGAACCGCGACGGTCGCCGAGGACGCCACCGCGATCGCGTTCTACAAGCAGGCCTTCGACGCGATCGTCGGGAACGCGCTCGGGCACGTCCTGATCGCCTGTCTGATCGCCGGCCTGTTGCTCTCGATGAACACCGCGACGATGGACGGCTCGAGGGCGCTCTACGGCATCGCGCAGGACGGCATGACGACCAAGTGGCTGGGCCGGCTGAACCGCTACAGCGTGCCGGGCATCGCCATGACGATGGACGTGATCCTGAACCTGTGGCTGATCTCGTACTTCGGCTACCCGCTCGACATCCTGGCGGCGGGCAACCTCGGCTACATGCTCGCGCACGTGTTCGCGCTCACCGGCTTCCTGCTGCTGCGGAAGGACCGGCCCAACTGGCCACGGCCGATCAGGTTGGCGGCCGCCTGGGCGCCGATCGCGGCGCTGCTTGCGGCGATCAACCTGGCCTTCATCGTGGTCGGCGGTTTCATCTACGCGGACGAGTACGGCTACGGCTGGGACAAGACCCGCATCGGCCTGATCGTGCTGGCGGTCGGCCTGCTGCTCTACATCTGGCGGCACGTGGTCGAGGACCGCCGGGGAATCCAGCTGCGCGAGGAGACGCCGGACATGCCTCCCTCGGCGGAGCGGCCGGCGGCCACAACGCCTGCGGGCGCGTAAGGAGGATCAGTCGGGGCGGAGCTCCCACCTCGGGAGCTCCGCTATCGCCCTGCGGTAGCGCCTGCGGTGGAACGGGCGGACGAAGTAGAACCAGAGCATCAGCCCGAGCGGCAGCAGGATGAAGACCGAGAAGATGTTGCCGGTCAGGGTGAAGAACATCGCCAGGCCGAGAATGGCGAGCCCGTAGAGCACGGGTAGCACGCGGTAGCGCAGCTGGGTCCTGCGGATCGCCTGATACTGCTCGGCGGGAATCTGGTTCGTGTCCCAGCGCCGCCCGCACTTCTCGCAGGTCCACTCCTCGCCGTAGCGGAGGTCGCGCTTCTCCCCGCACTCGCAGGTGATCGAGATGGGCGGCCCGCGCAGGACGCTGCCGGGCTCCTCGTGGCCGAGGCGCTCGCGCTCGGCGCGCTTCTTGCGATTCCAGGGGGCCACGAGCGGCATGGGCCGCGATGCTAGTGACCCACGGCAGCGGGCGGGTTACGCGTTCGCGACTACCTCGCGCACCTCGACGTTGTCGATCGTGACAGCCTCGGGATCCGGCGGGCCCTGTGACCGCAGCCGCTCGGCGACGGCCTGTGCGGCGTCCTCCGACTCGAACACGACCATCGCCAGGCCACGGTTGTCCTCGGAGCGGGTCCAGTAGCCGGCCACGAAGCCCGGCGCCTGCGAGACGCCCGGCACGGTCTGCTCCTGGAGCAGCTTTCGGGCACGATCGAAGTCGTGGATGGTCGCGTTCGAGACGACTGCGTGCACGATGACCTCCTTGGTCGGTCGGTACGCCGAGCCTATTCCACCGCGCGCTTCAGAGCTAGACTCATTCGTGTTAATCTAACTAATATGAAATCTGCAGCTGCTGCGCCACGGCCCTACCGCATGGTCGCCCGCGCCGAGTCCGCCGCCGCTACCGGGGAGCGCATCCTCGATGCGGCGGTGGAGCTGTTCTGGGACCTGCCGTACGAGCAACACACCCTGGACGAGGTGGCCCGGCGG
>DASUQG010000105.1:0-5772 GCA_036280695.1 Thermoleophilaceae bacterium | reverse complement strand
CTGAGCTCACGCGACCGCCTCGACGAAGCGGTCGAAGAGGTGAAGCGCATCGTGCGGGCCCGGCCCCGCCTCGGGGTGGTACTGCACCGTCGAGCCCGCGACGTCGCGCAGGACCAGTCCCTCGACGGTCCGGTCGTAGAGGTTCAGCTGTTGGAGCTCAGCCACGCCGAAGTTCGTCTCCCAGCGCACCGGCTCGTCGCTGTCGATCGTCCGCGCGCCGCCAGGACCGAGCACCGCGAAGCCGTGGTTCTGCGAGGTGATCTCGATGCGTCCGCTCTCGAGGTCCTTGACGGGGTGGTTCGCGCCGCGGTGCCCGAACGGCAGCTTGTAGGTCTCGAGGCCCACCGCTCGGCAGAGCAGCTGGTGGCCCAGGCAGATCCCCCATACCGGGGTCTTCCCGACCACCCCGCGCACGGCGTCCACGACATACTCGAGCGCGGCCGGGTCGCCGGGGCCGTTTGCCAGGAAGACCGCATCGGGCTCGCGCGCGAGCAGCTCCTCCGCGGTGACCGTGCACGGATGCAGCTCGAGGTGCACCCCCCGCTCACGGAGGTTGCGCACGATCGAGTTCTTGATGCCCGTGTCGATCGCGATGACGCGCGGCCCGTCGCCCTCGAGCATCACGGGCTCGGCCGGAGTGACCTCGCGCGCGAGGTCGGCGCCGGTCATGGACGGCTCGGCCATCACGCGCTCGCGGGCCGCTGCCTCCGCCACATCCGCACCGAAGATGCCACCGCGCATCGCGCCCTTGTCGCGTATATGGCGGACGAGCGCGCGGGTGTCCACACCCGAGAGCGCCGGGATGCCGCAATCGGCCAGCCACGTGAGCCAGCCGCCCTCGGCGTGCGCGGCATCCTCGCGGTCCACTCCCTCGCGCATGATCACCGCGCGCGCGTGGATGCGGTCGGACTCCATCTGCGACGCCGCCACGCCGTAGTTGCCGATCAGCGGGTAGGTGAAGACGATGATCTGGCCTGCGTAGCTCGGGTCGGTAACCGACTCCTGATAGCCCGACATGGAGGTGTTGAAGACGACCTCGCCGGTGCCGACACCGGCAGCGCCCACGGACTCCCCGTCGAAGCGAGTGCCGTCCTCGAGCAGCAGGTATGCGGCGCTCATGTGACGGCGCCGAGCGCGAAGCTGCGCTCGCGGTAGGCCACCGCGCCGTCGGCGATCGTCATGCGCACCCGCCCGGTGAGGCGGCGGCCCGCGAAGGCGCAGTTCGCGGAGCGGCTCTCGTAGCCGGCGTCGCCCACGTCCCACTCGGCCTCGAGGTCCACCAGGCAGAGGTTTGCAGGCGAGCCGGGCGCCAGGCTCGGCACGGCGAGCCCGAACGGCGCGCCGCCGGCGGTCATGCGCTCCACCAGCAGGCCCAGTTCGACCACGCCGGGGAGCACGAGCCCGGTGTGGAGCGCGGCGAAGGCCGTCTCGAGCCCGGTGACCCCCATCGGCGCCAGCTCGAACGGCTGCTCCTTCTCCTCGCGCGCGTGAGGCGCATGGTCTGTGGCGATGCAGTCGATCGCACCGGAGCGCAGGGCGTCGATCAGCGCCTGGCGGTCGGCCTCCGCTCGCAGCGGCGGGTTCATCTTCATGTTCGTGTCGAGCGTGCGCACCGCCTCGTCGGTGAGGAGCAGGTGGTGAGGCGTGGCCTCGCACGTGACCTGCGTGCCCGCGGCCTTCGCGCGCTCGATCGCGTCCACCGTCTCCCGTGCCGACACGTGCTGCACGTGGATCCGGCCGTGCTCGTACAGCGCGAGCGCGCAGTCGCGCGCCACCATCGTCGATTCGGACACGGACGGTATGCCCGCCACTCCGAGCAGCGCCGACATCTCGCCCTCGTGCATCACCCCGTTGCCCGACAGCGAGGCGTCCTCCTCGTGCAGGGCCAGCACGCGGCCGGCCAGCAGCTGGTACTGGAGCGCCTGCCGCATCACGCCCGCCGAGCGCACCGGCAGCCCGTCGTCGGTGAAGCCGGCCGCCCCGACCTCCGCCAACTCCGCCATCTCGGTGAGCCGCTCGCCCTGCTGGCCGACGGTGATCGCGGCCAGGAAGCCCGTGGGGATCCGCGCCTCCGCGCGGGCCCGCTCGCGCAGCGAGCGCAGCACCGGCGCCGAGTCCACCACCGGCTCGGTGTTCGGCTGGGCGAGGATCGCGCAGAAGCCGCCCGCGGCGGCGGCGCGCGTGCCGGAGTCGATGTCCTCCTCGTCCTCGCGGCCGGGCGTGCGCAGGTGCACGTGCGGGTCGACGAAGGCGGGCAGCGCGTGCAGGCCCTCGGCGTCCACCACCTCGGCGCCCTCGGGCGCCTTCAGCGACTCGCCCAGCTCGGCGATCCGACCGTCGCGAACGAGCACGTCGCCGAGCTTGTCGAGCTCCGCCCGAGGGTCGAGCAGCCGGGCGCCCCGCACCAGCACGGTGGCGGGCGGGGCAGCCGCGCAGTCGAGCTCGATCGCGGCGCGCGGGCCGAAGCCGTTCATCGGAGCTGCGCTGGCGCTCATGCGGGCTGGGGCTCCGTCTCGGTGTCCGCGGGCACACCGGACGGCGCCCCGCGTCCGGCGAGCAGCTCGTAGAGCACCGCCATCCTCACCACGACTCCCGATTCCACCTGCTCGGCGATCAGGGCCTGGGGCGAGTCGATCACCTCGGCCGAGAGCTCCACGCCGCGGTTCACGGGCCCGGGGTGCATCAGCAGCTGCGACGGGCCCAGCCGGCGGCCGTCGATCTGGTACTGCGCGGCGTACTCGCGCAGCGAGGGCACGAACGAGCCGGTCATGCGCTCGCGCTGCATGCGCAGGGCGTAGACCACGTCGGCCGAGCCGAGCTCGTCCAGCGTGTGCCTCACGCGGCAGCCGAGCGACTCGATCCCGCGCGGGATCAGCGTCGGCGGCCCGCATACCGTGACCTTGCAGCCCATGCGCGTGAAGGCCAGGATGTTCGAGCGCGCCACGCGGCTGTGGAGCACGTCGCCCACGATCCAGACGCTCAGCCCCTCGAGCGAGCCCGCCCGCCGCTTCAGCGTGTAGAGGTCGAGCAGCGCCTGGGTCGGATGCTCGTGCTTGCCGTCGCCCGCGTTGATCACCGCCGCCTGGGTCCAGCGCGCCACCAGGCCCGCCGCCCCCGCGTGCGGCGAGCGGATCACGATCGCCGCCGGGTCGTAGGCCGACAGCGTCTGCACGGTGTCCTTGAGCGACTCGCCCTTCTCCACCGCGGAGCCCGCCGCCTTCAGCGTGATCAGGTCGGCGCTCAGCCGCTTGGCGGCCAGCTCGAAGCTCGACTGCGTGCGCGTGGAGGCTTCGTAGAAGAGGTTGATCACCGTGCGCCCCCGCAGCGTCGGGACCTTCTTGATCTCGCGTCCGGAAACCTCGGCGAAGCTCTCGGCCCTGCCGAGGATGCGCTCGATGTCCTCCCGCGAGAGGTCGTCCACCGACAGCAGGTGCGGGTGCATCAGATCGTCTCCTCCATGTGGGCGGCCGCGTCGATGGCCACCTCGTCTATGCCGTCGATCTCCTCCACTCTCACGTTCACCCTCTCGCCGCGGGCGGTCGGAAGGTTCTTGCCGACGTAGTCGGGGCGGATCGGCAGCTCGCGGTGCCCGCGGTCGGCCAGTACGGCGAGCTGGACGCGGCTCGGACGGCCGTAGTCGAACAGGGCGTCGATCGCGGCGCGCACGGTGCGGCCGGTATAGAGGACGTCGTCCACGAGCACCACGGTGGTGTCCTCGACCGGGAAGTCGATGTGCGTGGAGTGCACCACGGGCTGGTAGTCGGCGCCGCGGATGCCCACGTCGTCGCGGTAGAAGCTGATGTCGATGTCGCCGAGTGGAACGGGCTCGCCGACGAGCTCCGCAACCAGGTCCCTCAGCCGTGCGCCCAGCACGGCGCCGCGACGGTGGATCCCAACGACCGCGACGCCCTCGCCACCAGTTTTCTCGACGATTTCGTGTGCGATGCGCACCAGCGTGCGCCGCACGTCTTCGCGGTCCAGGACCGTCTTCTCGCTCACTTCACTGCCCCTTCCTGGCCTCTCCGGACCTGGTTAAAGGAACCGCGGCGAGAGTAGCACTCGCGGTCGGACGCCAACATCGGTCCAGCCGGGTGACACCCCAGGCAAGGGCCGCTACTGTGGAAGCAGTGACACCAGAGCGCTCCCAGGCATACGGCAGGCTGATGAAGGTGATCGCCCTCGAGGGCGACGCCGCGCTCGAGCCCGCCGAGCAGGAGGTCCTCCGGGAGGCCGGGGACGCCCTGTTCTTCTGCGAGGACATCGCCCTCGACGACGACGCCCGCGACGCGCTGAGCCGCGTGAGCGACCTGGCCGGCCAGCTCGTCGGCGCCGAGCGCTGGGACCCCGAGCTGGCGGAGCAGGTGCTCCACGACCTCGAGGACTGCGGCCCGCCGCAGCTGGTCCGCCTCGGCGACCCGCACTGAGCACCCTCGAGCGCCTGACGAAGATCTGCCTCGCCCTGCCGGAGGCCGAGCGGGAGGTCCACGGGCGGCACGCCGGTTTCCGCGTCCGCGGCCGCACGTTCGCGTATTACCTGGTGGACCACCGCGGCAACGAGGGCATCGAGGGGCTGGTCTGCAAGGTCCGCCCCGGCGAGAACGCGGCGCTGATCGGGGAGGACCCCGAGCGCTTCTACCGCCCCGCCTACATGCACCACCACGGCTGGGTCGGGCTGCGGCTGGACCGGCCTTCCGTCGACTGGACCGAGGTCGAGGAGATGGCCGTGGAGAGCTACGTGCTGGTGGCGCCTAAGCGACTGGCTCGGGCTGTGGCGGCCGGTCCGACGCCCTGATGTGCACCGGCCCGCCTCGCTCCGGGAAGGGGATCTCGATCCTGTCGAAGTCACGCGGGACGATGACGTTCTCGAACGCCGCCCGCGCCTCGTCGCGCACCTCTCCGCCGGCGTAGCGCGGCGAGATGTGGGTGAGAGCCAGCATCCGAACGCTGGCTGCGGCTGCGATCTCGGCGGCCTGGGCCGCGGTCGAGTGGCGTGTCTCCGCAGCCCGCTCCGCATCCTCCTCCATGAAGGTGGCCTCGTGGACGAGGAGATCGGCCTCCCAGGCCACCAGGCGGGTCATGTCCGACGGCGCGGTGTCGCCCGTCAGCACGACCTTGCGGCCGCGACGCGGCTCGCCCATCACCTGGTCGGGTCGCACGCCGTTCACCTCCTCCCCCCTTTGGAGCCGGCCGAAGTCGGGCCCGAACTCCACGCCGAGCTCGCGAGCGCGGTCCGGGTCGAACTGGCCGGGACGCGGGTCCTCGACCAGGGCGTAGCCGATCGCCGGGCCCCCGTGCTCGACGCCGAAGGCGGCAACCCGATACCCGTCCCTTTCCAGCTCGTCGTTCTCCTCGAACTCGACGAGCTCAACGGGGAACGTCGTGCGCCCGATCACGGGGGCGAGCAGCTTGAACAGCCGCCGGAGCCCGCGCGGCCCGTAGACCGTGAGCGGGCGCTCGCGCTGCCGTAGGGCGAACGTCTTCAGCATCCCGGGCAGGCCGAGCACGTGGTCGGCGTGGAAGTGCGTGATGAACAGGTCCTCGAGCTCGATCAGTCCGACCGAGCTCATCAGCTGCCGCTGCGTGCCCTCGCCGCAGTCGATCAGCAGCCGATCGCCGCCGCGCCGGATGAGAGTGGCGGGCAGCCCGCGGCGCGGGCTCGGCGACGAGCCGGCGGTGCCGAGAAAGAGAACGTCGAGGTCCATGTGGCGCCTATGTTGACTCGCCGGACTCGCGGGCGAGGTCCTCGTCAAGCGCGGTCAGGGCCCCAATGTC
>DASUQG010000104.1:0-16595 GCA_036280695.1 Thermoleophilaceae bacterium | reverse complement strand
TCGGGCGCGGTTCGCTCGCGATCCGCGTAGCCCTCGCGGAGGAGCGAGGCTTTGTCCTCACGCGCGCGTTCCTCTCGTGCGCTCGCCCGCGCGGTCGGCAATACGCGTGCGGCCTCCTGCAGCACTGACTGGCGATGCGCGAACTTGCGCTCGTAGTCACGCACGGCCCTGACCGTTTCTGCGTCCGCGCCGGCGAGCGCTTCGGCGATCTGCTCAGTCGTGAGAGTGTCGTAGCCCGGCAGGGGTTCGGTGCTCTGCATGTAGCGCAGCTTCTCGAGCACGGCCGGCCGGTTTCGATGGACGCGCTCATAGGTCTCCACCGTGGCGAGCTCGACCTGAGACAGCTGAGAGAGCCGGTCGCCGACCTCCTTGTCGTCGAGCTGGTCGTAGTCGGAAATGGGGACCCGGTGCTCCTCGGGTGAGCTCGTTGCCGCTTGGGTGTCACGCCTGGCCTCTAGAGAGCGGCGCTTGCGTAGAGCCTCCAGCATCTTCATCTGTTGGTCTCCATTCTGGGAGTGGTCAGCTGCGAGTTGCGCACGGCTCTGGCCTGCTGGCGCTCGGGGGCGATCCGGACGACGTCCCAGGCCAGCTGGCAGCGCTCCAGACCGGCGATGAGCCAGGCGCCGGGGTCGAGCTGCCAGCGGCGGAGTCCGTGACGGGCAGAGGTGGGGAAGGCGTGGTGGTTGTTGTGCCAGGCCTCGCCGAAGGCGAGCGGGGCGAGCCAGGCGAGATTGCGGGATTGGTCGTTGGTGGAGAACGGTCGCCGGCCGAAGTAGTGGCAGAGCGAATTGATGCTGAAGGTGACGTGGTGCAAGAGGAACACACGCACCGCTCCGCCCCATAGGAGAGCCGTGAGCCCTCCCGCGATAGAGCCGGTCAGTGCCACGCCAAGTCCGAAGGGAAGGGCCAGTCCCACCGTGACCCAGAGCGGGAAGGTGCGGCTGATGAAGCGCAGGTCGGGATCGGCGAGCAGATCCTTGGCATAGCGAGCAGGGTTCGCCATTTCCTTGCCGCGGAGCATCCAGCCGACATGCGCGTGCCCGAGTCCGCGCAACGCGCCGCGCCACCCCGGCACATCGTCCATGTGGGGGCTGTGGGGGTCGCCGGGCTCATCCGAGAAGCGGTGGTGCTTGCGGTGGGTGGCGACCCATTCGATCAGCGGCCCCTCGACCGCCATGGAGCCGAGCACCGCCAGCAGCGCTCGTACGGTGCGGGTGGTCTTGAAGCTGCGGTGCGTGAAGAGCCGGTGGAAGCCCACTGTGATGCCGAGCCCGGTGAGCATGTAAAGGATCGTGAGCACGAGCAGGTCCTGCCAATGCAGGGCACCGCCCCACGCCATCCATCCCCCCAATGCGAGCGCGGCAGGCGGCGCAAGAAAGACGATCGTCCGCACAACGCGGTCGGACGTCTCGTGCTCGATCGGAACCATCTCCGGCGCCGAGCCGAGTCGGGCTCCCCTTGAGTCCACGGTTACGCTCATCGCTCGTCACGCCACTGACGCGGGTCGCTTCTGCGGGCGAGCTTCGCTGCTTCGCCGGAGACCGTCTCCACAACGGCGAAGCGCGCGTGCTCCTCGATCAGCTGCTCGCTCTCGGGGTTCTCGTGATTGCGGGCGATGGCAAAGTGCGTGGCGTACTCGCGCACCGATTCGTACTCCGTGGCGGTCATCCGGATCGCGCACGTGCAGTGCGCGTCGCCGCACTCGCAGCGATACGAACTCATCCCCCCGTCGGCAGGTGCGCTCGCGCGCACCCGTGCCGTCGACTCGTTGTCCTCGCGGGAGCGCGCCTGCGTCTCGGACTCGCGCTCTCGCCAACTAGCCACGGCCGTTGCCGTTGCCCTTGCCGTCGCCGTTGACGGCCGCGGCCAACGTGGGGTAGATCTCGAACAGCTCGTCGAACTGCGTGATCTGGAAGATCCTCATCACGCTCCGGTTCGACAGTACGAGCGCCAGCCGTCGGTTCGAGTGCTCGAGCCGCCCCCTGGTGGCAATCAGCACCCCGAGCCCTCTGGAGTCGAGGAAGCTGCAGCCCGTCAGGTCGACGATCACCTCGCCCGTCCAGCCCTCGGTCGCACCGAGCAGCGTCTGCGCGAACGCCGGCGCCGTCGCGAGATCGACCTCTCCCAGGACCGAGACGACAGGTGCCCCGTTCTCAAGTTGCTCGGTCGCGGCGACGAACCTGTGGCTCGCTCCCGGCGTGACACGACGATCGGATCGCCTCAGACCGGTCGAGTCGGTTGCTGCCATGTCTGACCTCCAGCGTCTCGGTTGCACTCGCCGGCCGGACGGGCTAGGGCCAAGCAATGCTTCCGACCGGGCGCTGAGGTCGAGGTCGCCAGGACCGTAATACTGGGGTCCGAAGCTCTTGTGAGCGTACCACTCCGAGGCGCCCGACGCGGCTAGAATCAAGCGTCAAGCGACTGTCCCCGCTAAATGAACTCTGAAGCGCCCGATCCGCTTCGCGTCCTGATCGCAAACGAGCGAAAGGAACGCCTCAAGACAACCACCGGGGTGGTGGCCGCTATGGGCCACCACGTGATCGCGCGCAGTCTCGAGGTCTCTGAAGTCGCGGCCGCCACGGCCGAGGCGATGCCCGATGTGGCGCTGGTCGGCTTGGGGGAGAGCTCCGAGCATGCGCTCGATCTGATCTCACAGATCGTCCAGGAGGCCGCCTGCCCCGTGATCGCGATCCTCGAGACCCAAGACGCCGAGTTCGTAAACGAAGCAGCCAAGCGCGGGATCTTCGCGTCTGTGGCACACAGCGATCCGGAGGAGCTCCAGAGCGCCGTCAACATCGTCCTGCGTCGCTTCGCCGAGTTCCACCGCCTGGAAGGCGCGCTTGGCCGCCGCGCACTAACCGAACGAGCCAAAGGCATCCTGATGGAGCGCCATCGGATCGACGAGCGAGAAGCCTTTGAGCTGCTCCGCTCCCACTCCAGGCGAACGGGCCGCAAGCTGATCGACATCGCCGAGGCCGTCACCACCAGCCACCTCTTGCTCATGCCACAGCCCGCGCCGGGCTCCAACAACTCGCAACCCTCCGACGCGCACATGGACGTCCCGACGGTACAGCCGGAGGACTGACAGGAACCCTCCCGGTGCGGGGGTTGGCGTCGACTACTGCTTCGCGCCGAGCGTGTCGCAGGTAAGAAACCGTGGGTTCGGGGCGCAAACTGGCATGACCGGTAACGATCACCGCGTCCCGCGCTTGCCATGGCAGGTTTGACCGACCCCGATACGACAGCCTCCGCGACCTCGTCCAGGACGAGTCGAACGGCTAGAGCCTTCCGCGGACCGGACCCTGCCTCCGCTACCGCCTTTAGTGGGAAAGCCGAAACCGGCTGGCGGAGGCGCCGTCAGGCTGTTCGGTAGCGCAAGAGCACGATGCCGGAGCGAAACGGCCGGCTCTCCACCAGACGCAGGCGCGGGACCGCCGTCGCCTCTGCGAACAGTCGTTGGCCGCGCCCGAGCACGACTGGATAGGTGAAGAGCCGATACTCGTCGACGAGCCCCGCGGCGATGAGCTCGCGTACGAGCCTGATGCTGCCGGTGGTCACGATGTCCCCGCCCGGCTCGGCCTTCAGCGCTCCGATGTCGTCGACGCTGCGTAGCACGGCCGTGCGCTCCCACTTGGGGTCTTGCAGCGCGCTGGAGACCACGTACTTCGCAACGTGGTTGAGGTAGTCGGTGATGCCCGTCGGGTCGTCGATCTGCAGCGGCCAGTAGCCGCGCATCTGCTCGAACGTCACCCGCCCGAGGAGCAGCGCGTCGGCGGCCTCGCGCTGTTTTCGAAGCGCCGTCTCGACGTCCGACACATCGTCCTCGCCGCCGGCGGGGGCGAACCAGCCCTCGGTAGCCTCGATGACGCCGTCGAGCGTGATGTTCTCGGTGACGATCAAGTCTCGCATGACTTCCCTCCTAGCTGGGCCTCGCCGGCTCGCGCTCTCAGTACTGAACGCGGAAGTTTCCGATGAAGGTGCGTGCGCGCCGGCGCGGAGGTCATCTACCCCCTCGCTGACCACTTCTACGGAAAGCGCGGCGGCCGCCTCGGCGATCCGTTCGGCAACCAGTGGATGCTGGCGGCCCGCCGCCAGTGGATCCGGTCCAGGTTCCTGCTAAGTGTCATCGTCCGGATGGCCAGAGTGCCGACCGATTGTGAGGGCCGGTGGTCTGGGCTTGGGGAGGGTTGAGACCCTCGAACAGCTCTGGCAACTTATGTTGCTGGGTGACCCACGGGCGACAAGCCGCGGCAACGGTCTGCCACGTCCTGCAGGAGGACGTAAGCCTGGCCGAGGCGATTCCCGTCGCTGATAGGGACAAGGCGATCGAGGAATGCATCGCAGCTGTCGTGCGGATTCCCCGGGGCCGCTGGAGCGGGCTTCGAACCGACAGCACGCCTGGCGGGGTCGGCTTACTGGTGCTCCAAGGACTGCTGGTCCGGTACGTTGGGGTCAGCGGTAGCTTCGGCGCAGAACTTTTGGGGCAAGGCGACGTTCTCCGCCCCTGGCAGGGAGAGGACGCGCCGCTGACGCCTCCGCAGACCACGGGCTGGCGCGTGCTCGAGCCAACCCGTCTAGCAGTGCTCGACCTCGAGGTCGCCCGTCGCTTCGCGAGGTACCCGGAGTTGACCGGGTCGCTCGTCGCGCGGACGCTCGAGCGCTCACGGAGGCTCGCGACACACATGGCCATTGTCCATCAAGCCCGAGTACACGTCCGGCTCCACATGGTGCTCTGGCATCTCGCGGACCGTTGGGGTTACGTGCGTCCTGAGGGAACCATTCTGCCCTTGCGCCTCACCCACGACGTACTGGCGGACCTGGTCGCCGCGCAGCGCCCAACCGTGTCGAGCGCGCTCTCTCAACTGACGACGAATGAACTGGTGCGCCTGGGGAGGGAGGGTTGGCTGCTCTTAGGACAGCCGCCGGGGGAACTGCTCGAGCTTCACGAGCCATCTGCGG
The DNA here is from genome assembly GCA_036280695.1 of Thermoleophilaceae bacterium. Taxonomy (GTDB): domain Bacteria; phylum Actinomycetota; class Thermoleophilia; order Solirubrobacterales; family Thermoleophilaceae; genus JACVRW01. The sequence continues at coordinate 11,636 of DASUQG010000104.1, read as the reverse complement.
GCGGGGCGCGCCTAATTGCTCCCGCGACGACAAAACGTTGACCACGTCAGCGGCTGATGAGCTCCCGCCGGCGCCCGGCGGATGGCGATCCTGTCAGCGCCATGACGGATTATGTTGCGCCCGGCGCCAAGGGTGCCAGTGTGTCTGAAGCGGGCGAGCCCGCGCTCATCTGGCATTGGTCTCCCAACCCCAGGAGGGGAACGACATGTCCCTCAACGAGCCTGTCTTAACCGGGCCCGGCGCCGGGCGCACAGTCACCAACAGCAGCGGCTCGAGCACCGAGCTCAAGCTTGCCGGTGAACAGTCCGGCGGTGACTGGGCCGTCGTGGAATTGCACCTGCGCGCCGGCGACGAGCCGCCGATCCACACCCATACCCGCGAAGACGAGACGCTCTACGTCCTCGACGGTTCGATCACCGCGTTCGTCGGTGACCAGCGGATCGACGTGGCAGCCGGGTCCTATGCGGCGCTTCCCAAGGATGTCCCACACGGACTCACCGTGCGCGGCGACGAAGTGCGCTTGCTCATCACGCTCGAGCCGGCCGGTGCGGAGTACTTCTTCGTGCCCCGCGACGATGCCGACGCCGACCCAGCTCGGTTCGGGATCGTGCTTCACGAACACGCCCCGGCGGTCTGACCGCGCCGTCGGGAAGGGGACGCCCCTCCCTGCGGTGCAAAGCAACAAGGAGAAGCAAATGCGCCTCTCGACACCTATGTGGTCGGCCCCGGCGATCCTCGGTCTCGCGGCGGCTGTGGCTGTGGCCGCGGGAGGTGCCGGATGAAGGCGATCGTGGTAACGGACGAGGCTGCGGGAACGGCCGGGATGACGCTGGTGGAGCGGCCCGAGCCGCCGGCAGCGATAAACGACGTCATCGTTCAGATTTATGCGTCGGGATTCGTCCCGACTGAGGTGGCGTGGCCCTCGACCTGGACCGATCGCCGCGACCGTGACCGAACACCGTCGGTCCCTGGGCACGAGCTGGCCGGAGTGGTCGCCGCCCTCGGCTACGGCACGACGGGGGTGTCGGTGGGGCAGCGGGTGCTCGGCCTCGCGGACTGGCATCGCGACGGCACCCTGGCGGAGTATGTCGCGATCGAGGCACGCAACCTCGCGCCGCTGCCGGGCGACGTCGACTTCACCGTGGGCGCGAGCCTGCCAATCTCGGGCCTGACCGCGTGGCAGGGACTGTTCGACCACGGCCACCTTCACGCGGGGCAGAGTGTCCTCGCGCACGGCGCGGCCGGCGCAGTCGGGACGATGGTGACGCAACTCGCACGTGAGGCCGGCGCCTACGTCATCGGCACCGGGCGCGCCGCCGACCGCCAGAAGGCGCTCGACTTCGGCGCCCAGGAGTTCGTCGACCTCGACAACGACGGCCTGGAAGACGTGGGCGGCGTCGACTTGGTCTTCGACGTCATCGGCGGAGACATCCAGAAGCGGTCCGCAAGCCTGATCCGGGCCGGAGGAACCCTGGTGACCGTCGTAGGGCCGCCCGAGGCACGGCCCGCCGACGGCCTGGCAGTCGACTTCGTCGTCGAGTCCGATCGTGCCCAACTGAGTGAGATCGTCCAGCGGGTGCGGGACGGACGACTGCGGACCAACATCGGCAACGTCGCGACCCTCGACGTTGCTGTCGCCGCCCTCAACCCGACCGAGCGACGCAACGGGAAGACGATCATCCGCATTCGTCCATAAGGACTCGGAGACGGCAGAGGCCCCGTTACGACGTAACGGCTCGTCGTCTTGCTTGGCGAGGGCGCGGGAGACGCCGGACGCGCCAACGCCGAACTTGGCGGCGGCGCTCGGGAGCAGTCCGGCAGCCTCGGGACCCGACCATCGTCGCCTTAGGGCCACGTGGGAAATCGACGCTCAGCCCGGGGAGCGCCCCTTGAGCTCTCGCCAACGCACGGCGCTGGTCAAGAACGTCTCCTGAATGCGCGAGGAACGAGGGGCTGATCCGCGGCCGGCGTGCTCGGCTGGTCGCACAGGCGGCCCGCTGCACGCCGTGCTGGTGACGCATCCGCCGAGGCTTCTGCATGCACGAACAGGCAGAACTCTCAGCCACCCCGGAAGCGTCGTTCGAGACTTCTCCTTCTCCTCCCAACTGGATCCAGCGGCGCCGGGCGGTCCTGCTTTCGTTCTGCGGCGGGCACCTCCCCCGGCACCGGCCGGGCCCTCCTTCGCGCGGAAGGGAGGAATGACGGGCGCGCGCTTTCCCTCGGCGAGCGGTAGCCGGCGTCGTGGCTGATCTCGTCGCTGCTTAGGACGAAAAGCACGCGCTACGCCCCATGGTGGGCTTGCTGTCGCTTTGCGCGACAAGCAGCAGCGGTCAGGCGTGCTAGCGGCGGTTCCGCGTCGGAGAGTTGCCGCGAGTATGGGCGGTGCCCGGCTCGAACGGGCGACCTCCTGCTTGTAAGGCGCGAGCAGGTACTGCCGTCTGCTGCCGCCTGTCGCGTAAACCGCCTTGCGAGCGCTGTCGCCCACTCAGCTGCTTCGTTCTGCTGCGGTTTGCCGCTTCCAGAACGCTTCCACCTGAGCTACTCAAGGTGGGAACGGGCGCGTCTCGCCTGCTCAGCCGGTCCGGGCGAGCCCGCTCACGCGCTGCGCCTCGGTGACCGGATCGCCCGTCAGCACGAGCACTCCGGCGGGAGTCGAGTCCAGACTGCTGGCACCGGCGCCGGCGATCGCGAGCCGGTGGGTGCGTGCGAGCTCCTCCAACCGAGATTGCAGCGGCGCCAGGTGCTCCTGAGCGGCTGCGCTGATGACTAGCAGCGCGGGCTGGATAGCACGCGCCGCCTCAACGAGACTCGCGGTCGGCGTGTCGCTGCCGAGGAAGTCGATTCGCCAGCCGCGATTCCGTAGCGCCAGCCCGAACACGATCAGGCCGAGGTCATGTCGCTCGCCCGGCGGGCACGCGAGTATCGCCCTCGGCCCTTCGCCGTTCCCCCAGCCCCGAGCGAGCCCGAGCAGACGCCCGCGCAGGAGGTTCGACGCGAAGTGCTCCTGGGCCACCGAGAGCTCGCCGCGCTCCCAACGCTCTCCGAGTTCGTGGAGGTAGGGAACGACGACCTGCGACAGCAGCGCATCGAGAGTCGCAACCGCGAGCAGCTCGTCCAAGACGGCCTGGGCGCCGGGTTCGTCGAAGGCCTCCGTGGTCCGGACGAGCTCGGCTCGAGCTAGCTCCGGATCGAAGGGGGTGGTGGACACACGTCCCGGCGGCGTGGTCGGCTCGGCGGAAGGGCTTGCTCGCCTCGCGAGTGCTGCCGCTTCCCGCGCGGCGAGACCCTCGGCGATGTGGCGGGACATGAGCCGAACGCGTTCCAGATCGTCGAGCGAGTAGAGGCGAAGGCCCCCGGGCGAGCGGGTCGGCTGCAGGAGGTCGTAGCGCCGCTCCCAGGCGCGCAGCAATTCCGGGCTCACGCCGGCGCGCCTGCTCAGCTCGCCGATTCGGAGCGGCGCGTCTTCGCTCATGGCCTAGACAATACAGTATCTGTACAACACCTTGACAAGAGGCGTCCTGCCCGCTACCTTGCAGCGCATAGCTGTACAACATCTATACAGGAGGTAGACGGATGAAGAAGCTCGATCTGCTCGCCGCCACGCTCGTGATCGTGGGCGGACTCAACTGGGGTCTCGTGGCGATTGCTGAGTTCGACCTCGTCGCATGGATCTTCGGCGAGGAGTTCGGCACCACGAACGCTGCGAGCCGCCTCGTCTACGGACTCGTCGGCCTGGCGGCCGTCTACGGCATCGCGTCGCTGCTCGCGAGTCGCAGCACCGATCCCGCAGGCCGCCCGGCGACGAGCACACGTTAGGCACGACTCTCGAGAAAGGAGTAACCATGAAGTCAATTCGAATCGCCCTTGCGGTGGTCTCGCTGGCGGCCCTGGCCGTCACCGGCTCCGCATCCGCAGCCTCCAGCCCGGCAGGAGCGGCGCAGGAGGCCGACATCGTTCAGACCGCCGTCGGCGCCGGCAAATTCAAGACGCTCACCAAGCTGCTGAAGCGGGCTCACCTTGTCCGCACTCTCAAGCAGCCGCGACCGTACACCGTGTTCGCGCCCACCGACGCTGCGTTCGCCAAGGTGCCGCAGCGGACGCTGAACGCGCTGCTTCGAAGCAGGTCGAAGCTGAGGTCCGTGCTCCTCTACCACGTGGCAGCCCGCGAGTTGCCTGCGGCCGCTGTCGTCCAGCGCTCCTCCGTGAAAACGCTGAACGGCAAGAGGGTTCGCATCCGTGTGAGGGACTCGAACGTCTTCCTGAATAACGCGCGGGTCGTCACGCCGGACGTGATGGCCTCGAACGGCGTCATCCACGTCATCAACCGCGTCCTCATCCCGCGCTAGTCCGCGGACCGCAACGCGCTCCCGCCGCAGCCCAACCGCCGCGGCGGGAGCGGCCGGTCGCCGAAGGCCCAACGAGCTTTGGCTGAGCTGCCGTCGCCCGTCGAAGCGGACTCGCGAGTATGGGCGGTGCCCGGCTCGAACGGGCGACCTCCTGCTTGTAAGGCACGAGCAAATGTTGCGGTCTACTGCCGTTTGTCGCTCAGCCCGCGTGGCGAGCGATGGGATGCTCCGAGCTGCTGCGTTTTGCTGCGGTCTGCCGCTTCCAAAGCGCTTCCACATGACGCTCCTGCTTTCACGCGAAAGTGATACCTGCCGGGACGGCGTTTGTGCCGGCACGCGCCTCGAGTACCGGCGGCTGCTGGTGAGCTTCGCACTGACGTACTGCGATCGCGAGGTCCGAGGTCGTGACGGGCCCGCTCTGTCAGGTGCCGGTCAAGTGGCGACCGTTGCGACGCTGCCACTGAGGTGCGAGAAACAAGCGTCCGCCGACCATCGCGGCGACGTTATGGCCTCAGGCCCCCTCTAACGAAGCCTTGCACGTCGCGGAGATGCTTCCGAGCTGCTGCTTCACGACTTCCGCCTGAGCGCTCACACTGTCGCCCTCGAACAGACCGCCGAGCGCAGATACGTAGGCCTTGGCACAGTCCGCCGCGATCGCCGCCCTCGACTCGGCGGCGTCGGCCTCAGCCTCCGCCTTGTCGGTCGCGGCCTCCGCCTTGTCGGCCTCGCTGTCAGCCTGGGCAGCGTCCCGTTCGGCGGCGGCCACGTCCTGCTCGGCCTGAGCCGCCTTCTTCTCGGCATCTTCCAGATCTTTCTCGGTGGCGCTGAGATCCTCGCTCGTGGCCCCGAGCTGCTGAGACAGGTCGTCGTACGCGGCCTTTCCCTCCTCGAGCACCGCGCTTCCGGTCTCCTTGCCCTGATCCACCTGCGACTGCAGCGCGTCGGCTTCCTGTTGCGTGTCGTCGAGATCCGACTGGGTGGTGAACGCCCACACAAACAGGCCGGCGGCGATGACCGCCAGCACGAGGCTGACCCAGATCCACGGGTTGCGGTGCTTCTTGGGGCCCTCGCCCTCCGAGGTGCCAGGGTTCGGGGGATTTATGGCCGACATGTCGCTCATGAGACGATGCGCATCCCGCGGTCGGTGTTGTTCAGGCGGCGGCCGCCCTCCGGGGTGACGGTGACAATGTCCTCGATGCGGACGCCGAATCGTCCCGGCAGGTAGATGCCGGGCTCGATCGAGAAGCACATTCCAGGCTCGAGCTTGTGCGTCTCACCCTCGACCATGTAGGGCGGCTCGTGGGTCGTCAGCCCGATGCCGTGTCCCGTGCGGTGGATGAAGTGCTCGCCGTGGCCGGCCTCGGTGATAACGCGCCGTGGTGCCCGGTCGATCTCCTGGCACTCGACGCCGGGGCGCACGGCCTCGAACCCTGCTTGCTGGGCGCTGCGCACGATGTCGTGGATCTCGCGCTCCTCGTCGGTGGGCTCTCCTACGTGGATGGTGCGCGAGGTGTCGGACCCGTAGCCGTCCTTCAGACCGCCGAAATCGAGGACGATCATGTCGCCCTCCTGGATCGTGCGGTCGCCGGCCTCGTGGTGCGGGTTGGCACCGTTGGGCCCGGAGCCGACCACGGTGAAGTCGACCTGCGAATGGCCGTGGTCGATCAGCAGGGCGGCGAGATCGGCGGCGACCTCGGTCTCCTTCCGTCCCGCGAACCCGACGTTGAGCAGTTCCTCGAAGCACTGGTCCGCGGCCGCGCCGGCGGCTGCCAGCCGCTCGAGCTCGTCTTGGTCCTTGACCGCGCGCAGCATGGGCAGCGCCGAGCTCATCGCCACGTAGCCCGTGTCGGGGAGCGCCTTCTGGAGCCCGAGCAGCTGCAGCGCCCACGCGGAGTCGGAGATCGCATAGGAGCCCTTGGGGTCGAGCAGTGGCGCCGCGGCGGCGTACGGGTCGCTGCCATCCGTCCAGTCGGTCAGCGCGATCGTCCCCGCACTCGGGGCCGCCTCGGCGTCGGGACGCTCCAGGATCGGGAGCACCATCGCCGGCTCGCGATCGGCCTGGATGGCCAGCACGGTGAGTCGCTCGGTGATGGCGACCGGGGCGTAGCCGGCCAGATAGACGAGGTCGGGCCCGGGTGTGACGAGGACGCCGGTCAGTCCGGCGGCCTCGGCCTGGTCGGCCGCCCGCTCCATCCGCTTGGCGAAGTCCGCGGCTGTGAAGGGACGCGTCATCGCGCTCCGTTCGCGTACTTCTGCAGGAACAGGGCTTCGGCGAGCGCGATGTGCTCGATCTCCGCGGGATCAACGCTCTCGTTCGGCGCGTGGATCAGACAGCGTGGCTCCTCGACGCCGAGGAGCATGATCTCCGCCTCCGGGTAGGTCTCTGCCAGGACGTTGCAGAGCGGGATCGATCCGCCCTGGCCCTCGGTCGTCAACGGGCGGCCGAAGGCCTCCTCCATGGCCGACTTCATCGCTTCGAAAGCGGGGCCGTCGAGCGAGCCCGCGAACGGATCGCCGACCGCGACACGCTCTATCTCGCAGTGCATGTCCCAGGGCACGCGCGACTCCAGGTGCGTGACGAGCGCGTCCTGGGCTTCCTTGCCGTTCATCCCCGGCGGTATGCGCAGGCTGATGCGCGCGGCGGCCGCCGCCTGCACGGCAGAGGACGAGCCGATCACGGGCGGCACGTCGATCCCGAGCACGGTCGCCGACGGGCGCGCCCAGAGCATCTCCGCGACGGTGCCTTCGCCCATGAGCTGCACGCCGTCGAGGACGTTCGCGTCGCTGCGGAACTGCTCGGCCGGATAGTCCACTCCGCTCCAGCTCTGCTTGTTGTCGAGCCCATCCACGACCGTGTCGCCCTCCTCGTCGTGTAGCGACGCGAGTAGCCGGATCAGCGCGACGACCGGGTCCGGCGCCGGCCCTCCGAACATCCCGGAGTGCATGGCGCTCCCGAGCGCGCTGAGCTTGATGTCGATGCTCGTCATGCCGCGGAGCGTGGTAGTCAGCGTCGGAACACCGACGGCGAAGTTCCCCGTGTCGACGACGAGGATCGTGTCCGCCCGCAGCAGATCGGCGTTCTCGGGCACGAATTCCTCAAGGCCGCCGGTCCCCTGCTCCTCGGAGCCCTCGCAGATGATCTTGACGCCGCAGGGAAAGCTGCCGGCGACTTCCTTGAGCGCCCGAAGCGCGGTCAGGTGCATGACGATGTTGCCCTTGCAGTCGGCGGCGCCGCGTCCGTACCAGCGCCCGTCGCGCTCGGTTAGCTCCCAGACCGGCGAGGTCCAATCGTCCTCGCCGAGCGGCGGCTGCACGTCGTAGTGGGAATACAGCAGCACGGTCGGCGCGCCGTCCGGAGCGGGAGCGTAGCCGTGCACCGCCATGCTGCTATCCGGCGTCGGTGACATCCGGACGTCCTGTAGTCCGACGTCCGTGAATGCGTCAACGACCCACTGAGCGGCCTTGTGGCATTCCTCGGGCGGATACTGCTTGGGATCCGCGACCGACTTGAAGGTCACGAGCTCCGCTAGGTCCTCCCTGGCGCGGCCCATCAGGCTCCCGACGGCGTCACATAGGTCATCGGCTGACATGGGGCTCCTTCTCCCGTTCGATTGGAATCGTGTGCAGCGACGCCGCCGCGCCAGCGGCGCGGTCGACGGCCCGGATGTGCGGCGTGCGGTGGCGCGCCAAGAGCACGACGAGCGCGACGCCCAGAGCGGCCCAGACCGCCATGAACAGCGAGGCACTCGAAAGACCCGCAGCGAGCGCATCGGCCGCTGGTTCGCCTGCATCCCGGTGGTCGTTGATCACCGCGTTGTTGATCATGGCGACGGCCGCGACGGCGACGGCCGCACCGACGTAGCGCGCCATGTTCGAGATCCCCGACGCCTGGCCGACCTCGTCCGGCGACACCGCGGCGGTCGAGGCCGACGAGGCGGGGCCATTCGCTACCCCGAGACCGATGGCGAGGGCTACGAGTGGGGCGATAAATGCCGCGTACGTCCATGACGCCTCGACGAGCGCCAGCACGCCGAAGCCGATCGCGGCGAGCGCGAAGCCCAGCCCGACCGCGCGTCCACCCCCGATCTTTGCCGCGAGCGGCGCGATCGCGGGGGTGATGGCGATCATGCCCGCGGCGGCGGGCAGGGTCGCGAGCCCGGCCTGCAGGGCGCTCATGTCCAGCCCGGCGGGATCCTGGAAGTACAGGCTGAGGACGTACATGAGCCCGTTGATCGTGCCCGCGACGATCAGGATCGCGAGGGTCGCTCCGACGAGCACGCGGTTGCGCAGCAGGCGCAGGTCGACAAGAGGTGCGGGGACGCGCTTCTCGACGATCGCGAACAACACGCCGGCGACGATCGAGACCGCGACACAGCCGATCGTCCTAACGGATCCCCACCCCCAGTCATTGCCCTTGCTGAGGGCGAGCACAACCGGTGCGAGGGCGAGCGCGACAAGTACCGTGCCGGCGAAGTCGATCGAGCGCGATCTCGTGGGATCGCGAGACTCGCCGACGGTGGCCAGTGTCAGGGGAATGCAGGCGACCGCGATCGCGGCGTCGATCCAGAAGAGGCCCTGCCAGCCGGTGGACTCGACGAGCACGCCGCCCACGAGCGGGCCGAGCGCAGCCCCTGCCGCGGAGGCCGCTCCCCAGAGTGTGATCGCCTTCAGCTGCCCGGCTCCAGACGATGCGACGGACAGGAGACTCATTCCGCAGGCCAGGATCGTCGCGCCGGCGGCGCCCTGGATCATGCGCCCGCCGACCACGCCGGCTGCGCCAGTGGACAGGGCGATCAGAGCGCATGAGGCCACGAACAGGCCCAGTCCGGCGAGGAAAACCTTCCGGCGGCCGAGCACATCGCCGAGCGCGCCGGAGGTCACGATCACGGCGGCCCCCACGAGCGAGTAGCCGGTTACGGCCCATTGGAGCTGCGCGACGGGGGCGTTGACATCCTCGCTGATGGACGGCAGCAGGATCGTAACGGCGGACGTGTTCGCGTTCACGACCAGCGCCGACACGCACGCCGCGGCGAGAACCCCACCGCCCGCCCGGCGGTCGGAATCGCCGGCCATCACTCCTTGATCGTGTCATCGAACTTCAGATCGTTGAACTTGTCCCGGAACTCTTCGAGCTTGTCGGGGCAGTACGTCTCGAGGATCAGCGCCTGTCCGCGAATCAGATCGCGGTCGACGATCACAGGCCGGCGGCCGACGAAGGAGCCGCCGTTGGCGAACTGGTCGAGGAGGACCGCCCTGCCCAGCGCGCTCGCGGGGTTGTCGCAGACGTGGCCGCCGTCGCTGCCCAGCGACCTGACGATGATGTCCTGGTCCTCCGGCACCGGCAGGCCGGCCTGCTCGAACTTCTGCGTGAGCTCCTGGGCCTTGTCCTGTGCCTCCTGATCCTTCTTCTCGCCGCTGTAGGTGATCAGACCGATGATCACGAGGACGACCACGACGCCGCCGATGATCCAGTACACAACGCCGAGGCCGTCGTCGCGCTCGGGCTCGGGCGAGGGCGTGGATGCCGTCATGACGTCACCTCCGGCTCCGCCCTCTTCCAGCTGGGTTTTTGAGCCCGCAGGAACAGGTACGGCGGCAGCAGTCCGATGAGCCCCGTGCCCGCCAGGATCAGACCGATGTAGGCCACTGCGTTGCCGTTCTCGAACTGGGAAGGCGGCACGAAGCCGATCACGATCGCGGCAGCCGAGGCCACGAACCCGACGATGCACAGGAACCCGAGCATCGGGGCCGTGTAGCCACGCTCGACCTCGGGCTGGTCGCGGCGCAGGTTGCGCGCCGCGGCGAACATCAGCAGGTACATGACGAGGTACACCTGCGTCGTCATCACGCTGAGGATCCAGTAGGCGCTCGAGACCGAGGGCACCAGCGCGTACAGCAGCGCGATCACCGTCGTGACCCCACCCTGGACGGCGAGGATGTTGATGGCGACCCCGTTTTCGTTCTGGCGCTGGAAGAAGGGCGGCAGGTAGCCCTCACGGCGCGCGATCAGCAGCAATCCCTTCGAGGGGCCCGAGAGCCAGGTCAGCATCCCGCCCGCCGAGGCGCACACCAGCGCGATCGCCACGATCGGGACGAGCTTCTGCAGGTTGAAGTACGCGAAGAAGGCGTCGAACGCCTGCATCACGCCGGCGGTCAGGCTCAGCTCCTGGGCGGGGATCACCCAGCTGATCGCCACCGCCGGCAGGATGAAGATCAACAGCACGAGCCCGCACGCGAAGAACATCGCCCGTGGGAACTCACCCCGGGGATTGCGGAGCGAGCCCACGTGCACAGCGTTCATCTCCATGCCGGAGTACGAGAGGAAGTTGTTGACGATCAGCACGAGGCTCGCGATGCCCGTCCACTGCGGAATCAGGTGATCGGCGTCCATCGGCGCCGCAGAAGCGTTGCCCTGGAGCAGGTAGACGATCCCGAGGATCACGAGCACCGCGCCCGGGATGAGGGTGCCGATCAGCAGCCCACTCGACGCCAGCTTTGCAATCCCGCCGACGCCGCCGCGCGCCGACAGGAACACCCCCAGCCAGAACACGACCACGATCACGATGCCCGTGTAGACGCCGTTGTCCGCTAAGTCGGGGTTGAAGACATAGGCCAGGGTGCTCGCGACGAACCCCAGCAGCGTGGGGTAATAGAAGATCGTCATCGCGAACTGGCACCACACGGCCAGCAGGCCCCACTTCGCCGAGAGGCCTTCGCTCACCCAGCGGAAGATCCCGCCCGACCACCCTGAAGCTAGCTCGGCCGCGACCAGCGCCTGCGGCAGCAGGAACACGATCGCCGGAATCAGATACAGGAAGACGCACGTCAGGCCATAGACCGCCATCGTCGGCGCGCTGCGCAGGCTCGCCACCGACGCCGTGGTCATGAACGCCAACGTCAGCCACGTGATGTAGGTCGGCTTCACGACCGCCGCCGGCGTCGCCGGCACTGCAACCGGTCGGTCAGCCGGCACATCCATCGAGCTCATGCGCAACTCCCGTTAGCCAATCCCAAGCCGTCGTCCCTTCGCGTGGAGCGCGGCGAAAGTACGCCGCTCATGGGTGAGGGAGGATCACCCCGGGGGGGTGATCCCGGCCCCGGCCGCCAGCGGAGCCGGGCGCGCTCCGGAGCGGCTTGATTGGGCTGATCCTTTTCGTGCCATTGCCCGGGACGGGCTCTCGCTCGATGTCATGTCGTCCGCCAGCGCCTCGGCAGCGGTTCCGCTCCGAAAGCGGGCTCCGGAGGATGGGCGGTGCCCGGCTCGAACGGGCGACCTCCTGCTTGTAAGGC
>DASUQG010000103.1:0-2102 GCA_036280695.1 Thermoleophilaceae bacterium | reverse complement strand
CTCGCCGAGCTGCGGAGCGAGCTTGACCGCACGGTCCAGCGCGGTCCAGCAGAGCACCTTGGAGGAGAGGTGGTGGCGCGGCTCGCCGCGCATCTCCCACATGCCCGAGTCCTTCTCCATCCAGCGCCGCGCGGCGGTGTCCGCCAGATCTGCGACGAAGGCCTGGATCTCCGGGTGGAGGTCGCCGAGCTTCTCGCGGTACAGCCAGAGTGAGTTCAGCAGCTCGCCGTAGACGTCGAGCTGCACCCGGTCCCAGGCGCCGTTGCCGACGCGCACCGGTCGCGACTCGCGCCAGCCGCGTAGGTGCGGCAGCTCGCGCTCCGAGAGGTCGTGCTCGCCGCCGATGCCGTACATGATCTGCAGCGAGCCCTCGCCGGCCCGGCCGCCGGCCGAGCTCGTCATGAAGGAGACGAACTCCTCGGCCTCGTCGGAGCAGGTGCCGATGTAGAGCGCCTCGATCGTGAGGCTGGAGTCGCGGATCCAGGAGAAGCGGTAGTCCCAGTTGCGCTCGCCGCCGACCGTCTCGGGCAGCGAGGTCGTCGGTGCGGCGACGATCGCGCCGGTCGGCCGGTAGCTCAGCCCCTTCAGCACGCGCGAGCTCATGCGGACGAGCTCGCGGTGCGGCCCGTCGTAGATGTCGTGCTCGGCCTCCCAGGAGCGCCAGCCCTCGACCGTGTCGGCGATCCGGCCGGCAACCTCCTCGGCCGGCGTCGGCTGCGGAGCGTGCTGCGACTCGGGCGGCGCCCAGCGCACCGAGAAGCCGAGCCGCTCGCCCTCAGCGACCTTGAACGAAGCGCGCATGGTCGAGTCCTCCTCCTCCAGCGGCACGGCCGAGCGAATACTGAGGCGGCCGGCGCCGAACGTTCGCGCCCCGCCGTCCTCGAGCCTGACCAGGGGCATGATCAGGCCGTACTGCGGCCGCGGCGCGAGCTCGAGCCGCAGCTCGACCTCGCCGGAGATGCCCTCGACGGAGCGCAGCAGCTCGTGCGGCGCGTCGTAGCCGAGGTCGTGCCCGCGCTGGCCCTCCGCGAAGGCCATGGCGTCCGTGAGGCGCACCTCGCCGGACTCGGTGGTGAAGATCGTCTCTATAACTAGCGTGCCGGCGAGGTAGCGCCGTGTCGCGGTGTACGCCTGCACCGGGCGAATCGACCAGTGGCCGGCCTTCGGGTCGAGCAGGCGGGCGAAGATCGCGTCGCTGTCGTAGCGCGGCAGGCAGAGCCAGTCGATCGAGCCGTCCGAGTCGACCAGCGCAGCCGAGTTGCAGTCCGCCAGCAACCCGTAGTTCGCGATCGGCTGCGAGGAGCCGCCCGCGTTGGCTTCCGAGGACCCAGGATGTGTGATCACGCTTGTCTCCATGCCGCGGAGTCCGCCGGGCGGCGAAGGCGTTACACGTAACGCATCCAGCGCTCGCACGACCAAGCGGGTATGGACACCCGAGCGCAGAGTTCAATACTTGCCAAGGTCGCATCGGGCCTCGCCGTGATCGCGATCGTGATCGCAGGCATCTGGGTCAGCGGCGGCGTGATCACCAACGACTTCGGGCTGGCGATGGCGCTCACCGCGGTCTGGATGGGCATTGCCGCAGCGGCCTGTCTGGCGATCGGCTGGCGGCGGCCGGGACTGCGCGTGCCCGTCATTGGCGCCTATCTACTCACCGCCATCGTCGCCGGCGTCTATCTCGGCCGTTCCACGCTCTTCGACGACACGGTCAACGAGAAGGTCGTCCGGGTCACCCCGCCGGTCTCCGAGGGCACGAGCCGCGACCGGCGCGCCGAGCGCCCCAAGAACTCGCTGCTGAGGCGCGGTCGCTTCGAGGCTGTGGCGCACCCGGCGGAGGGCACCGCGACGACGATCCGCACGGCATCGGGTGAACGCGTACTGACGCTGACCGGCTTCGAGGTCGACAACGGCCCCGACCTGCGCCTGTACCTGGTGGCCGGGCCGGCGCGCGACGAGTCAGAGGTCGACGACTTCGAGGACCTGGGCGCTCTCAAGGGCAACAAGGGCAACCAGCAGTACGAGCTGCCGCGCGGCCTCGACCTGGAGCGCTACACGACCGTCGTCGTCTGGTGCCGCGCGTTCTCGGTGAACTTCGCACGGGC
>DASUQG010000102.1:0-2924 GCA_036280695.1 Thermoleophilaceae bacterium | reverse complement strand
CTCGCGGGCGAGATCGATGCGCGCCTGGAGCAGCCGCGCGCGTCCCTGCTGGCTCGTCGCGATCCTGACGCTCGCGGCGAGCGCGGCGGTCTTGCCGAGCGTCCACATCGCGTGGCGCTCGTTCTCGGTGAGCTCGAAGCGTGTGCCGCTGCGGTCGGCGAAGATCACGCCGAGCCAGCGGCCGCCGGCCGACACCGGCACGCAGGTGAGCGTCTCCACTCCGCCCAGGCGCGCGTAGCGCTCGGGCACCCAGCGCCCGAGCTCGCCCGTGACCTCCACGACCCTGTCCTCCGAGAGTGCCACCTGCGCGATCGGCGTCTCCTCGAGCGTTCCGTACACCACCGAGAGCAACCCCTGCTCGAGACCGTGCCCGCCCACGGGCACCACGAGCTGGCGAGCGTCGTCGTAGAGCAGCAGCCCGGCCCGTTCCATCGAGGCCACGCGGCAGCACGCCTCGCAGAGACGATCGTAGAAATCGCGCGAGGAGGGGCCGTGCGCGCCGTCCATCGCGCCGAGCAGCTCGACGATCACGTCGAGCGCATCCGTGCGCGGGGAGAGGGCCTGGCCGTCGGCCATCGCCTTCTCTACCTGCCCCGGGCCCGGATGGTTACGCGTGTTCCAGCGAGAGGCGCAGCGTCTGCTCCGAGGTCAGCGAGACCTCGCGCACGTACCCACAGCGCTGGCAGCGGCACTCGACCTCGCCGTCGAAGTCGTCCACGCGCAGCGACCATTCGACGTCCCCGGACAGGCACGCCCGGCAGGCGAGGGCAGCCGCCACCAGGGACGGGTCGTCGTTCCCGCGAAAGATCGCAAGTTCCAGCGAATCCTGCATCGCCTTTACCGTCGCGGACTCGTCCGCCCAGAACCACAGACAGAGACGGTAAACCCCCCAGGCGGGGGGTCACAAGGCGCCCACCGGCCGCACCAGCTGATCGCGAACGGCGTCGAGCCGGTCGGCGAGGCGGGTGCCGTCGGGAAGCGCGAGTTGCGGCTCGAGCTCCAGCAGCGGCTCGAGCACGAAGCGGCGGCTCGTGACCTCCCGGTGCGGGAGCGTCAGGCGCTCGGTGCGGAGCTCGAGCTCGCCGAGCAGCAGCACGTCCACGTCGATCGGCCGCGGCCCGTGCCGAACGCCCCCCGGCGCCCTCCCAAGCTCCCGCTCCACGGCCTTGGCGGCGTCGAGCAGCTCCTCCGGCCCGAGCGCCGTGCGCACGTGCAGGCACGCGTTGAGGAAGTCGGCCTGGTCGGTGACCTCGCCCTGCGGGGCCGTCTCGTACACCGACGAGGCCGCGAGCACCTCCACCCCACGCCCGCCCAACGCGTCGCGCGCGGCGCGCAGGTTCGCGAGCCGGTCTCCCTCGTTGGAGCCGAGCCCGAGGTAGCCCGTCAGACTTCCTTCCACACCTCGACCGAGACCTCTTCGACGGGCAGCGGGATCGGTGGCTCGGGCTTGGTGGCCTTCACGCGCACCGACTCCGCGCCGAAGCGGTCGATCAGGCGGTCGGCGACCGCGGCGCATAGGCGCTCGAGCGTCTTGTAGTTGCGCTCCTGCGCGCCGAGGGCCACCTGCTCGCAGACCTCGGCGTAGTTCACCGTGTCCTCGAGGCGGTCCGTGACGGTGGCGTCGCAGTCGTCGAGCTCGAACGCGATGTCGAACACGAGCCGCTGGCCGACCTCGCGCTCCGCCTCGCCCACGCCGTGGTGCGTGTAGAGCGAGAGGCCCGTGACCTCTATCGAGACCGCGGGCGAGGTGGCCGCGCGATCGTCGTCGAGACCGTCGTCCTCGATCTCGTCGAAATCGTCGTCAGGCTCCCTCTCCCACATGACGGCTGACCGTAGCAGCGGCCACCGCGAGGGCATCGGCGTTCTGGGCGACGTCGTGCACCCGGAACACGCTCGCGCCGCGCTCCAGCGCGAGCACGTTGGTGGCGATCGTGCCCGGCAGCCGCTCGCCCTCGTCCCTGCCGCCGGCGAGCTTGCCGAGGAAGCTCTTGCGCGATGCGCCCACCACCACCGGCCGCCCGATCGCGACGATCTCGTCGAGGCGGCGCAGCAGCTCGAGGTTGTGCTCGACCGTCTTGCCGAACCCGATGCCCGGATCGAGCCAGACCCGCTCCTCGTCGATCCCGGCGGACACCGCGAACGCGAGTCGCTCCTCGAGGAAGGCCTTCACCTCGGAGACCACGTCGTCGTAGCGCGGGTCCTGCTGCATGGTCCGCGGCTCGCCGAGCATGTGCATGAGGCAGCAGCCGGCCCCGGTCTCGGCCACCAGCTCCGCCATGGCGGGTTCGAACCGGAACGCGGATACGTCGTTCACGAGCGTCGCCCCGGCCTCGAGCGCGGCGCGGGCCACGGCGAGCTTGGTCGTGTCGATCGAGATGCGGGCGCCGCCGTCCTGCGCCAACCGCTCGATCACGGGCAGCACGCGCTGGCGCTCCTCGGCCTCGCTCACGGGCTCGGCACCGGGACGGGTCGACTCGCCACCCACGTCGAGGATGTCCGCGCCCTCGGCCACGAGGCGCAGGCCGTGCTCCACCGCGGCGTCGGCGTCGAGGTAGAGCCCGCCGTCCGAGAACGAGTCCGGTGTCACGTTCACGACCCCCATGATCAGCGGCGCGCGCACCCGGTCAGCCCACGGCGAGTTCGCTCGTCACCGTCGTGAGCGCCTCGTCGATCACGGTGATGGCGAGGTCCACCTCGTCGTCGCTGACCGTGAGCGGCGGGGCCATGCGCAGGCAGTTCGCCGAGCCGGCGCTCTGCCCGCGCACGAGGTTCATGGACAGACCGCAGCGGAGGCACTCGTCGGTGAGAGCGCGCCCGAGCGCGTCGGCGGGCCTGCGGGTGTCGCGATCCTCCACCAGCTCGACGCCCACGAGCAGGCCCATGCCGCGCACGTCGCCGATCGACTCGTGCCGCCCCTGGAGCTC
>DASUQG010000101.1:0-3259 GCA_036280695.1 Thermoleophilaceae bacterium | reverse complement strand
GCCGTGTCGCCGATCTGGAACGACTCCCCGAGCCAAGTCAGCGTCCTCGGCAGGCCCGAGATCGTCTCGTCGTTGGAGTAGATGTGCGTAAGCGCGAAGCAGATGCTGAACGTGCCCAGCGTCACGATGAACGGCGGCATCGCGAGCCCCACCACCAGCCCGCCGTTGACGAAGCCGACGAGCATGCAGGTCGCGATCCCGAGCAGGATCGCCAGCAGTGGCGGCACGTTGTTGTCGACCGCCATCTTGGTCATGACAATCGAGCCGAACGCCATCGCGGTGCCGCACGACAAGTCGATGCCCGCGGTGAGGATGATCAGCGTCTGGCCGATGGCCAGCGTGCCGATCACCATCACCTGCTGGATGATCAGCGAGAAATTGCGGGGCTCGAGGAACTGGTCCGACTGCGTCGCGAAGAACAGGCAGGCGAGCACGAGCGCGATCAGCGGGCCCAGCTGGGCGACCCGCTCACCGGACACCTTCGGTATCTCGCGCGTGCGCGCCGGCTCGGGCGGTGCGCCGGCGGGCGGCTCGCCGCCCGCGAGTTGCGTCTGTGGCTGAGTCACTCTCTTGGCCTCCTCGCTCTGGGACGGGAGCGGCCGACCCCCATCACGGGCCGGCCGCGGTCGCCTCTAGCCCCAGCAGTTCTCCTCGCCGAAGGCCGCGTCCTTGGACTCCACGCCGTCCACCGGGTCGGCCGTGATCAGCTCCACGCCCGTGTCCGTGTAGCCCGACGGCTTCTCGCCGCCGCGTGCCCAGGCGGCGCCCTTCTCGACGCCGAGCGACGCCATCTTGAGCGGGTACTGCTGCGAGGTCGCGTCGATCACGCCGGTCTTGATGCCCTTCTCGATCGCCTCGCACCCGCCGTCGACCGAGACGAGGATGAAGTCCTTCGGATCCTTTCCGGCCGCCTTGAGTGCGGTCGCGCCGCCGAACCCGGAGGGCTCGTTGATCGAGTAGATGATGTTGATGCCGGGGTCCTTTTGGAGCAGGTTCTCCATTGCCGCCTGACCCTTGGCGGTGTCGCCCTGGGTCGGGGCGGCGCCGACGATCTGCGGGTCGCCCTCCTCGATCCCGAAGCCCTTCAGGAACCCGTCGTGGCGGAGCTGGCCGACGGAGATGCCGGGGGCGAGGTCGAGCATCGCGATCTTCGGCTCGATGCCCATCTTCTCGGCCTTGGCCTTCGCGTACTGGCCGATCAGCTCGCCGGCCTTGAGGTTGTCCGTGGCGAACAGCGCGTCGACGGCATCCTCCGGCTCGGTCGGCGTGTCGAGCGAGATGACGAGCACGCCGGCATCTCGCGCCTTCTTGACCGCGGGGACGACGGCCTTGGAGTCGGCCGGGACGTCGAGGATGACCTTGGCGCCCTGGGTGGTCATGTTCTCGATCGCCGCCACCTGGCTGGCGTTGTCGGTGTCGAACTTGCCCGAGGCCGTGAGCAGCTTGACGTTGTGCTCCTTCGCGGCGGCCTCCGCACCCTCCTTCATCTTCACGAAGAACGGGTTCGACTCCGTCTTCGTGATCAGGCCGATCGTGACCTCCTCGTCCTTCGACGCGCCGCCACCACCGCCGCTCGAGCTCGAGCTGTCGTCGTCGCCGCACGCGACGACGCCGGCGGTGAGCGCGGCTGTCGCGCCGATCGCGGCCAGCGCGCGCGTGACCCGCATCCGAGTTGCCCTCATGGTCCCTCTCCTCCTCGTGGAGTCGTTACCTCGTCCGCGGGGCCCTCATACCGCAGACAACGTTTTCAAGTTCGTGAAGCTACTCCCTGAAATGATCCGCGTCAAGCACTTGAGATCGTTTTCAAACTGACGTACCCTTCCCCTTCATGGGCCACGGTTCGGCCGAGCGCCAGCGTCTTCGGCGCCCCACGATGCGCGAGGTCGCGGCGGTCGCCGGCGTGAGCCTCAGCACCGTGTCGCGGGTGGTCAACGGTGGCGCGGGTGTGAAGCCGGAGCTCGTGGGGCGGGTGCACGACGCGGTCGAGCTGCTCGGCTACCGGCACAACCTCACGGCGAGCTCGCTGCGCCGCGCCGACCGGCTGTCCGCGACGATCGGCGTGATCTTCGAGGACGTGTCCAACCCGTTCTTCGGAAGCGTCCACCGGGGCGTGGAGGACGTCGCGCGCGGGCGGGGGGTACTCACGCTGGTGGGCAGCTCCGACGAGGAGCCCGACCGCGAGCGTGAGCTCGCCGACGCGTTCATGGCGCGCGGCGTCGACGGACTGATCGTCGCCAGCGCCGTGCGCGACAACGCGTACCTGCTGCGCGAGCGCGCCGCGGGGCTCGCGCTGGCGTTCGTGGACCGGCCGCCGCGCTTCATCGACGCCGATGCCGTCGTGACCGACAACGTCGGCGGAGCACGCGAGGCCGTCGAGCATCTGATCGCCGCCGGTCATCGGCGGATCGGCTTCCTCGGCGACCGGCCGGACGTCTTCACCGCCGCAGAGCGGCTGCGCGGCTATCGCGAGGCCCTCGCGAGCCACGACATCGCAGAAGATGTCGACCTGGTGCGGCATCCACGGTTCCGTGGGATCGATGCGTATGAGACCACAGCCGCGCTGTTGGGGGGCAAGAATCCACCCACCGCGCTCTTCACCGGTCAGAATCTGATCTCGATGGGGGCGGTGCGGGCGATCCACGCTCAGGGCCTGCAGAACGAGATCGCGCTCGTGGGCTTCGACGACATCCCGATGGCCGACGTCATCCAGCCCGGCGTCACCGTGGTCGCCCAGGACCCGCTCGCGCTCGGGCGGGCGGCCGCGGAGCTGCTGTTTGCCCGGCTCGACGGCCGCGAGGGCCCGAGTGAGGAGATCGTCGTGCCGACGCGGCTCGTGAAGCGCGGATCCGGGGAGCTGCCCGGGCCCGCGTGATGCGAAGGTTCAGGGGGAGAGGAGCACGATGGACCGGCACGTCGGCGTAGGCGTCATCGGGCTGGGGTGGATGGGGCGCGTCCATGCGGCCGCGTTCGGCCGCGTGCGCGACCATTTTCCCGCGCTCGGCCTCACACCCCGGCTCGTCGTCGCCTCGGACGTATCCGCCGACCGGCGCGCGCACGCCGAGCACATCGGGTTCGAGCGCACCGTGGAGGACTGGCGCGCGGTGGTCGACGACGCGGAGGTTGAGGCAGTCTCGATCACGACCCCGAACGCCATGCACCGCGAGATCGCGCTCGCCGCGATCGAGGCGGGCAAGCACATCTGGGTCGAGAAGCCGGTCGGGCGCGGCTTCGAGGACGCCTCGGTGGTCGCCGACGCCGC
>DASUQG010000100.1:0-4675 GCA_036280695.1 Thermoleophilaceae bacterium | reverse complement strand
GGGCGATGTAGTTGCGGACGGCCTCGGGGAGATAGCCGCCGTCGCGCACCTCCTGAACCGAGGCGGCGCCGTGGCGCTTCGAGAGCTTCTTCCCGTCCGGGCCGTGCAGCAGCGGAATGTGCGCGTACACCGGCGGCTCCTCGCCCAGCGCTCGCAGCAGCATCACCTGGCGCGGCGTGTTCGACACGTGGTCCTGCCCGCGCACCACGTGCGTGACGCCCATGTCGCGGTCGTCCACCGCCACGGCGAGGTTGTAGAGCGGGCTGCCGTCGGAGCGCTGGATCACGAAGTCCTGGATCGCCGCGTATGGGTTGGTCACGTCGCCGAGGATCACGTCGTGGAAGGTGATCTCGCCCTCCTTCGGCACGCGGAAGCGCACGGCGCCCTCGTCCTCGTATGCGTGACCGGACTCGAGCAGCTGCGCGACGGCCTCGGTGTGGCGCTCGCGCCGCTCCCACTGCGAGATCGGCCCCTCGTCCCAGTCGAGGCCGAGCCAGCGCAGGGCGTCGAGGATCTGGTCCACGTTCTCCGGCGTCGAGCGCTCGCGGTCGGTGTCCTCGATGCGCAGCACGAACTGGCCGCCCGAGCCCCGCGCGAGGAGCCAGTTGTAGAGCGCCGTCCTCGCGCCGCCGATGTGCAGCACGCCGGTCGGGCTCGGTGCGAATCGGACCCTGACGCTCATAGGGCGGCCGCCCCCGCGCTCGACTGCTGCGGGTCGGGCAGGCGCATCATCTTCAACGAGTTGAACAGGCCGAGGAGCGCGGCGAGCAGCGTGATCAGCAGCGCAATCTGAAGCGAGAGGTCGCGTGCGTCGTCGTTGATGCTGATGATCTCGTCCTGGATTTCCTCGGGCTGCTCGGCCAGCAGCTCCGTGAGCTGAGCATCGCTCATTACCTGCGCGTCGTCCTCCAAGACCTCCGCGACGCGCTGCTTGTCGGCCGCCGGCAGGACGTTGCTCGCGTCCGACTTCTCGGTGAAGGCGATCGACAGGGTGGCAAGCATGATCGCGCCGGCGAAGGCAAGGCCAAACGACAGGCCGAAGGAGCCGGTCGCCGAGTTCACGCCGGCGGCCTCGCCCACCCGCTCCTCCGAAACGGGCGACAGCGTGTAGTTGTTCAGCTGGGACACAAGCAGGCCCAGGCCCGCCCCCGCGATCACGAGCGGGATGGCGAGCGTCCAGCCGCTGTCCGCTCTCGGAACGAGCGGGATCAGGAGCAGCGTCGCCACGGAGAGCAGCAGGAACCCGGCCCGGATGAGGGCCGCTGGACGCCTCCGACCGGCGCGCCTCCCCGCAAGCAGAGCCACCCCGAACATGGTGAGCGAGAGCGGGGCGAGCGACAGGCCCGCTTCCAGCGCGTTGTAGCCCAGCACGAGCTGGAGGTAGATCGGCAGCGCGATCAGCATTCCGCCCAGCGCGATCTGCTGGAGGATGCCCTGTGCGATGCCGTAGCTGAACAGCTTCGAGGAGAACAGGGACGGGTCGATCAGGGCGGGCTTGCCCTCGCTCTTGCGCTTCCTGAGCCAGTAAAACAAGCCGGCCAGGGCCGCCACGCCGAGGCCGATCAGGGCGGCGACCGACTCGCCGCCCTCCTGCCAGACGAGGACGCCGAGGACCACGCCGCCCATTCCGACGACGGACAGGACCGCGCCCACGCCGTCCACCGACCGGGGACCGGTGTAGGGCACGTCGCGCACGAGTCGCCGGCTCCCGACCAGCACGACGGCGATGATCGCGGCCTCGAGCATGAAGCCCACGCGCCAGGAGAGCAGCGTCGTAAGGAACCCTCCGAGCAGCGGCCCGATCGCGGCGGCGATCGCGGCCGACGCGCCCACCAGCGCGTAGGCCTTCGCCTGCGCCTTCCCCTCGAAGTTGCCGTGGATCAGCGACTGCATCGCGGGCAGGTAGAGCGATGCGCCCAGCCCCCCGATCACGGCCCAGAAGACGATGATCGCGGCGAGGCCCTGGCCGACGACCATGGCGAGCGCACCGAGCGCGTAGAGAGCCAGGCCGGTCATGTAGGCGCGCTTTCGCCCGAAGAGGTCGCCGACCTTGCTACCGATCAGGATGAACGCGGCCGACACGAGCGCCTCGATCGCGACCGCGGCCTGCACTCCGCTGACCGTCGTGTCGAGGTCGCGCACGACCGCCGAGATCGAGACGTTCATCAGCGAGGTGTCGATGACGAACACGAACATCGCCATCGCGAGCAGGATGGCCAGCCTCGGGCTGGCGGACTGCGAGTCCGTAGTCACGACGGTCGAGTCTTCTAGATTTGCCGCCTCCATGCTGGTGGGGGCTCACGTATCCACGGCAGGCGGCCTCGTGCCGGCGTACGAGCGCGCCGTCGAGCGCGGATGCGAGGCGATGCAGGTGTTCAACCAGTCGCCGCGCATGTGGCGCCCCACGCGCTGGAAGCCGGACGACGTGGCCCAGTTCCTGGAGCTGCGGAAGTCCGGCCCGATCGAGTCGGTGACGATCCACGCGGTCTACCTGATCAACCCCGCGACCAAGGACCGCGAGATGCGCAAGAAGTCGGCGAACTCGCTGATCCACTCGCTCCGCATGGGTGACGAGATCAAGGCCGACGGCGTGGTCGTACATCCGGGCTCCACCGTGGGCGAGCCGCAGCAGGAGGCCCTGACGCGAGTGGGCGAGATGGTGAAGCACGCGCTCGCCGAGTCGGAGGGCTGCCGCCTCCTGCTCGAGAACACCGCCGGTGCCGGAAACACCATCGGCCGGACCTTCGAGGAGCTACGCGAGCTGATCGACCTCGCGGGCGGCGACAAGCGGATTGGCGTCTGCCTGGACTCGTGCCACATGTGGGCCTCGGGCTTCGACATCGCGACGGCGAAGAAGCTCACGGGCGTGGTCGACGAGTTCAAGAAGGTCGTGGGGATCCGGCGGCTGAAGTGCCTGCACGTGAACGACTCGCAGGTGCCGCTTGGCGCGAACCGCGACCGCCACGCGATCCCCGGCGAGGGCGAGATCGGCCCAAAGGGCTGCGCGGCCTTCCTGTCGGAGCCGCGCTTCGAGAAGCTGCCCGCCCTCTTCGAAGGCCCCGGAACAAGCGGTCACGCCCCCGACAAGGTCGATGTCGACACGATGAGGAGGCTGCGCCGGAACGGGTTGCGTGCACGGCGCCGCTAGCGCATCAGCCGGCCAGCTTCGCCGGCACCTCGACGACGTCCTCGACGACGGCGCCGTCGAAGAGGTCGAAGACCTTCTCGCCCGGAGGAGTCCTTCCCGTCACGCGGAAGATCGGGAGCTGGACCGGTGTGATGTCGCCGCGGTTGAAGCGGAAGTCTCCGAGCAGGCCGTCCTCAACGGAAATGGTCTGAAGCTGGCGAAGCACCGACGAGCGTGTGCCGTCCGAGCGCGCGATCGCGCGCATCACGGTGTCGGCGGCCTGCGCGGCGGGCAGCACGTAGGGGTCGGGTGACGCAAGGGCTCCGAAGTCCCGCGCGAAGCGCTCGGCGGCGGGGGTCATGTCGCGCGCGGCGGGCGGGACGTCGGTGGCGCTCACGAACAGCCCGCGCGCAGCCGGCCCGACCCTTTCGAGCATGTCCGCGATCGGGATGAACTGGTCCGTGGCCATGATCGGCAGGCGCGAGCCCAACCGGTTTCGCAGAGCCCTCAGCACTCGGTCAGCGCCGTCCCACACCACCCCGGCCAGGTACACGCCATCGGGATCCGCGTTCGCCACCCGCGACGCCAGCCGGTCAAAGTCAGCCGCCTCCGGATCGAAGCCCGCGTAGCCGACGACCTGCAGCCCGAGCTGGGACGCTGCGCGCCGGAACGAATCGGCGTGGATCTGCTTCCAGATCGATAGGCGCTCGGCGACGATGAAGACCCGTCGCAGGCTCCGCTGCTCCGCGAAGATGGCACTGGCGACTCCCTGCATTGCCTCGCGCGGGACCACGCGGAAAAAGTTGCGGACGCCTGTCGGGTAGTAGACCTCCGGCTCTCCTCTGAGACCGTCCGGCGGACCCGTGCCCGGACCGCCGCGGGTGAGTCCGTCGTGCGTCGCGCTCGAGCTGACGACAGGCACCGAGCCGCCAGGCGCCCGGTTCAGGATCGGGATCTGGACTTGCCCGCAGTACGACGACCATGGCCCGAGCACGGCGACGAGCTTGTCCGCATGTGCGTACGCGGAGGCGTTCGCCGCGCACTTCCGGAACTCGAAGCCGCCGCTCTGGGGGGTCGAGACGTCGCAGGACTGGTAGCCCACGCTGAACTCGCCCGCCGTGAAGCGGCGCCGCTCGAGCGTGAAGCGAATGGCGCTCTCGAGCGCTCGCGGCGCGGCGCTGTCAGGCCCTTGAAGCGGAAGGTCGGATGCGATCAATACGTCCGGTGTCTCGGCGCCAGAGATCACCCGGCCGCACGACGAGATCGCCAGGGAGTCCTCCGTCGTGCCGCCGGCGACGCTGACCCACGCCGCTCCGGCGCCCGCCGCGATGGCCTGCGGGGCGCTGACGGAGGTTCTGGCGGTGACCCCGTTGGTGCGCGGGTCGATGCGCGACACGACGCCGTCGACGTAGTTCGCGGCCCAGACGGCCCCCTCGCCGAAGGACACGAAACCCACCCCAGCCCCGACATCGATGGTCCTCGTGACCGGCTCGGGACCCGGCTCGATCCGCCACACGACGCCCTGGTCGCGTGCCGCGGCCCACACGG
>DASUQG010000099.1:0-28513 GCA_036280695.1 Thermoleophilaceae bacterium | reverse complement strand
GGCTCCCGCTCCAGCTTCTCGCGCAGGTGCCGGATGTGAACGTCGATCGTGCGCGGGTCGCGGTAGGACGCGTCGCCCCACACGCGCTCCAGCAGCATCGTCCTGCTGAACACGCGCCCAGGCGCCCTCGCGAGCGCCGCGATGATCTCGAACTCCACGTAGGTGAGCCGTGCCGACTCGCCGCGCACCACGACGGAGCGTTTCTCGAAGTCGATCGAAAGGTCGCCCGCGTCGATCGGCTCCTCGAACTGGGCCTCGGGCTGCGCCAGGGCGGCGCGCCGCAGTACCGCCTTCACGCGGCTGCGGAACTCCCGCACCGAGAACGGCTTGGTGATGTAGTCGTCCGCACCCAGCTCGAGGCCGAGGACCTTGTCCGTCTCCTCGGTCTTCGCCGTGAGCATGATGATCGGCACGGTGCTGCGCGAGCGGATCGCGCGGCAGACGTCGAAGCCGTCCATGCGCGGCAGCATCACGTCGAGGACGACGAGGTCGAAGTTGTCGTCACGCAGGCGCTCGAGCGCCTCCCGCCCGTCGAGCGCGGGGATGACGTCGTAGCCCTCCTTGCGCAGCGGGTACGCAAGCAGCTTCTGGACCGACAGCTCGTCGTCCACCAGCAATATGCGCGGGGCAGAGATGCTCAACCTTCAGAATTGTAGGTTGAGGCCGAGTGATTGAACCGCGGGTGTACCGAGCGGCCTTCGTGCCGGCGCTGCTGGCGGTGGTGCTCGCCATGTTTTCTTTCGAGAGCAGGCCGAGGCCGCTCCCGCAGGGACTGGCCGCCGACGTCCTCTTCGACGGCGCTCAGGCGGCGGACCTGGCCACGCGCATCGCCACCGATGCGCCCGACCGTCGGGCCGGCACGCGCGGCGACCTCGCCACGGCGGAGCTCGTCGCGGACGCGTTCGCCACCCGCGGGTTCGGCGGCGGGCGCGGCGGGCGTCCGCATCTGCAGCGCTTCACGCACGCGGGTCACGAGCTCGTGAACGTAATCGGCTTCCGCGCCGGGCGCTCGCGGCGCCAGATCGTGATCGTCGCGGCCCGCGACGCCGCGACGGTGCCGGAGGCACCTGGGAGCGCCGCCGACACGGCAGCGCTGATGCAGCTGGCGCGCGTGTACCAGGGGCGCCCCTCGCAGAAGACGCTGGTGCTGGCGTCGGTGGACGGGTCGAACCTGGGAGAGGTCGGGGCGAGGGAGATGATCGGCGACCTCCCGGCGCCGGAGCTCGTGGACGCCGTGATCGTGGTCTCCGACCTCGGCTCGCACACCAACCGCGGCTCGCTGCTGCAGACGTGGTCGAACGACACGCGGCGCGCCGGCATCGGGCTGCAGCGCACCGCGGCGAACTCGATTCGAGAGGAATTCGGCGCCTCAGCCGGCGGCAGCGGCGCGTTCGGCCAGTTCGCCAGACTCTCGTTCCCGATCGGCATCGGCTCGCAGGGCGTGCTGTTGGAGGAGGGCTACGACGCGATCCGGATCTCCGGCAGCGGCGAGCTTCCGCCGGGCGGCAATGGGCCGGTCGAGGCGATCGACGAGGACCGCCTGGGCATGCTGGGCCGCGCCACGCTCAGGACGCTGACGGCGGTAGACGAGGGCGGACGCCCGCAGCACGGGCCGGAGAGCTACGTACAGGCCGTGAGCCAGGTGCTGCCCGGCTGGGTGATCTCGCTGCTGGCCGGAACGCTGCTGCTTCCGGTGCTGGTCGCGTCCGTGGACGCCTTCGCTCGTGCGCGCCGCCGGCATGTGGACGTGCTCCCCTGGCTGCGATGGGTGGCCGCCTGGGTGGCTCCGTTCCTCGCGGCGCTGGCGCTGGCCCAGTTCCTCGCCCTGGTCGGCGCCACGCCGGCGCCGCCACCAGCGCCCGTGCCGCCCGACGTGCTGCCCCTGGACGGCGCCGCGCTCGGCGTGCTGGCGGGGGTGGCCGTGGCGATGGTGCTGGCGCTCTTCCTCGCGCGCTGGCTGGCCGCCAGACCCGACCCGGAGCTGCGCGAGCCGGTCGCGCCCGGGGCCGGCGTGGCGCTCTCGCTGGCGATCGCGGCCGGCTCGCTCCTGCTCTGGCTCGTGAACCCCTATGCCGGGCTGCTCGCCGTGCCCGCGGCGCACCTGTGGATGCTCACGGTGCTCACGCGCCCGATGCCGCCGCGGCGGCTGCGCGCGGTGCTGATCGGCGTGGGCGTGGCTCCGGCCGCCCTGGTCGCCGTCTACTACCTGTTCGCCCTCTCGGTCGACCCGCTGCACGGCGCGTGGTACCTGCTCATGCTGCTCACCGGGAAGAGCGTGGGGATCGTGCTGGCGCTCATCGGCTGCCTCATGCTGGCCGCCGTCTGCGCCAGCTCCGAGATCGCGTGGCGCAGCCCGGAGGACGAGGACGACAGCGGGCCGGACGGGCCCGCGGTATACGGCCCCGGCTCGTACGCCGGGCCCGGCTCGCTGGGCGGCACTCAGTCGGCGCTGCGGCGCTGACTGGCCGGATGTCCGGGTTTTGACGAGCGCGCGGCGCGATCAGCGCGCGGCGTGCCGATACCGGTCCTGTACAAGGGGAGGTGCGGGGGATGGATCGCAGGGGAGTCGACGATGCGCTCAGGCGCAGCGTCGAGCGGGGTGAGTACGTGGTGGATTCGCGCGCGGTCGCGAGGGCGATCCTGCGTTCAAGGGTGCTCGTAGCCGCGCAGACCAGAGACGGGGCCGTGCGCTCCGAGAAGAACCAGTCCACTACCGGCTGACACCTCGCCCACCCACGTGAGCGGGGCGGCCGCCTCGGCGGCGGCCCGCCGCCGCGGCGGCACGGTCACGAGCAGCTCGTAGTCGTCGCCGCCGGTCACCGCCTCCTCCGCGCTCACACCGGGGGCGAGTGGGACGGCGTCCAGGCGCACCGCCACTGCAACGCCGCTGCGGTCGGCCACGTGCCGCGCGTCCGTGGCCAGGCCGTCGCTCAGGTCGATCATCGCGCTTGCTCCCGCGCGCGCCAGCGCAGCGCCGCTCTCGAGTCGGGGCAGCGGCCGCAGGTGGCGCTCCACGAGCTCCGCCGGCTCGGTGTCGCCGGCAGCGAGCACCCGCCGGCCGGCCTCGGAGCCGCCGAGCTCGCCCGTCACGCCCACGAGGTCGCCCGGCTTGGCGCCGTCGCGGCCCACCAGGTCGTCCTCGCGCTCGGCCCAGCCCACCACCGTCACGGTCACCACGAGCAGCCCGCCGCGGACCACGTCACCGCCCGCGATCGTGACGCCACAGCGCGAGGCGAGCTCCTCCATGCCCTCGACGAGCGCGAGCGCGTCCGCGAACCCCTCCGGCAGCACGACGGACACGTACGCCTCGCCCGCCTCGGCGCCCATCGCGGCCAGGTCCGAGAGCGCTGTGGCGAGCGCCTTCCAGCCGATGTCGCGAGCGCCGTGGGTGGCGCGCTCGAAGTGCACGCCGTCCACCAGCGTGTCGATGGAGGTCACGGCGAAGGGCCGCGTGCGCGTGACGGCCGCGTCGTCGCCGGTCCAGCGCACCAGCCGACCGCTGCGGTCGCTGAGCGTGGCCTCGATTGCTGCGATCAGGTCGAGCTCGGGCACGGGGCCGGCATCAGCCGGGTTCGGCGGTGCCGCCCGGCTCGCTCTTCTTGCCGTTCCCATTGCCGTTCCCGGGCGAGGGCACCTCGGGCCCCTGATCAGGCGTCTGGGTCTCGGGCGCGTCGAGCGGCGCCTCCTCGTAGAAGCGTGGGTCGTACTCCGGCTGGGGCGCGACGGTGCTCGGCGCGTAGTACTGGCTGCTGCCTGACCGGCCGGTGCTGGAGTACTTGCCGAAGAAGGGTGAGAACTCGGCGGGCTCCGTTGGCTCCGGGAAGTCGTCGCAGAAGTCCCCGTGGGCGGGAAGCATGAAGGCGTGCCAGACGGGCGCGGCGTAGGTGCCGCCCTGGGCGCCCGGCATGGCGACGCCCGCGTCGGGGTAGCCCACCCAGACCGCGGCCGAGAGCTCCGGCGTGTAACCCACGAACCAGGCGTCCTTCGCCTCGTCGGTCGTACCGGTCTTCCCGGCTGCCGGGCAGCCGTAGTTGGCGGCGGTTCCCGTGCCCGACTGGATGTTCATCTCGAGGACCTTGGTGACCTCGGATGCCTCTCCGTCCGTCAGCACGCGCTTGCCCTTAGCGCTGGCGAGGTTCTCGCTCTTGCCGTCCGGGAACACGACCCGCTCGATGCCGGTCGGGCGATGACGGATGCCCCCACTCGCGAGGGTCGCGTACGCGCCTGCCATCTCCAGGGGGGTGACGCCCAACGTAAGGCCTCCGAGGCCCTCGGCGGGGTAGCAGTCGAGCTTGGTCGTGATCCCGAGCAGCCTGGCCGTCTCGCACACCTTCTTCGGACCCAGGTCGAGGATCAGCTGCGCATACACCGTGTTGTCCGACGACAGCGTGGCGCGGGTGAGGCTGACGGTGCCGATGTACGAGTTCCCGAACGTCTTGACTTCCCAGTGCCCGAAGTCGGGGTCGTCGATGTTCAGCGGCTTCGAGGTGTAATAGGTGGAGTCGGGGTCCACCCCCTGCCGGATCGCCGTGGTGAGCACGAATGTCTTGAACGCCGAGCCCGGCTGGCGGTGGCCCTGCGCGGCCAGGTTGAACTTGCTGTGCTGATAGGTCCCGCTCGAAGCCATCGCCCTGATCTTCCCGGTCGCCGGGTCGATGGCAACGAGCGCCGAGCTCGGGCCGGCGGGATCGCCGTAGTACGAGTTGATCGCCTCGCGCGCGGAGTCCTGAAGCGCCGGATCGATCGTCGTGTGGATCCGCAGCCCGCCGCGGCGCACCACTCCAACGCCGTAGCGGTCGATCAGCTTGTCCTGCACATAGTCGAAGAAGTAGGGCTCGCGGCGTTGGATGTAGCGAGTGCCGGGCCGGAGACCCAACCCCCGCTGCGACGCCCTCTCCCCCTCGGCCTGGGTGATGAACCCGTTCTTGACCATCTGCCGAAGCACCTCGTTGCGTCGTGCGAGGGCTGCTTCGGGGTTCCGGAAGGGGTTGTACTCGGACGGCGCCTGCGGCAGGCCGGCGAGCAGCGCCGACTGGTAGAGCCTGAGACCTCTGGCGTGCTTGTTGAAGAACGTGACCGCCGCGGCCTCGACCCCGATCGCCGTACGGCCGCCGACCGTTCCGTAGGGCACCGAGTTCAGGTAGTTGTGCAGCACCCAGGTCTTCGAGTGCTGCTCCTCCAGCTCGGAGGCGAGCTTCGCTTCCCGGATCTTGCGCGCGAAGTCGCGCTTCGGGTCCTTGATGTAGAGGGCGCGCACGAGCTGCTGGGTGATCGTCGAGCCTCCCTGCACGGTCTTGCCGGACTCGAGGTTCTTGATGCCGGCGCGGACGATCGCGTTCAGGTCAACGCCGCCGTGCTCATAGAAGCGCTCGTCCTCGATGGCGACGGTGGCGCGGCGCAGGTTCACCGGGATGTCGCGCCAGGGCACCACGCGGCGTAGCACGTCCGACTGGATGAAGCCGAGCCGCGAGCCGTCGACGGCGTAGACCACGGAGAGCTGTCCCTTGTCTGCCGGCTTCAGCTCGGAGAGGTCGGGCGCGGACGCCGCGATCGCCAGCACGTAGCCGACCGCCGAGAGTACGGCGATCACGGCGACGGTCGCGAGGACGGCGAGGCCGAGCAGCACCGAGCTGCGTCCGGTATGGCGCTTCCGCCTCCTCGACTTTCGCTGACGTTGGGTCATTGGAACGTTCGGCGGCGAACCGCGCTCAGGCCTCGGTTGAGGATAGTGCGTGCTCCCGCAGCTCTCGGAGCCAGCGCAGCCGCAGCTCCGCTGCCCTTTTACCCCGCTCTGCGGGCGCGGACGCCCAGGTGGTCGCGCTGAGCCGCACGCCCTCCTTGTCGACCTCGGCCACGGACACGTCGATGCCGGCGTCCTCGTCGCGGATCAGCTCCATCGCCTTGTCGAGGTCGGCGTCGAGCGGCAGCCACACGGACACCTCAACCTGGACGCGCGGGTCGAGAATGGTGTGGTTAAGCACCGAACTCTGCGCCAGGCGCTCGTTCGGGACGATCAGGCGGCGGCCGTCGTCGAGGCGGACGTAGGTGTAGGTGAGCTTCATGTCCTCCACCTCGCCGGTCTGCTCCTCGAAGGTCACGAGGTCGCCGATGCGGATCGGCTGGGTGAGAGCGAGCAGGATGCCCGCGATCGCGTTGGCCAGCGTCTGGCGCGCGGCGAAGCCGATGACGAGCCCGAGCACCGCGGAGGACGCGAGCAGGCCGGTCGCGATCTTGCTCGCTTCGGGGATCTTCAGCGCGGCGATCGCAACCCCGATCAGAACGATGCCGACGAAGGTCAGCCGCCGGATCAGCCGCAGGCGCGTCTGCGCGGCCGGGGAGAGCTCGCCGCGCGTGACCAGCTCGCCGACCTTGGCGCCGCGCTTGGCGATCGCCCGGTCCACGATCTGCGCCACCACGAACGCGATCGCGATCGCCACACCGGCGCCGATCCAGTCGCCGCTCGATGCCGCTGTGTAGAAATGGGCGTCCGGCATGGCGTATGAGGCTACCCCCACGCGCGCACGGACAATCGCGGCCGTGCGCGACTCCGAGGCGTTTCGCGCCGCTCTGCGCGTGGTCGTCTCGACCCGCGCCGTGGTGCTCCTGGTGGCGGTCTTCGCCGCGCTCTCCTTCGGTCCTGCGGCGGGCGGACTGGCGCAGAGGAATGCCGAGAAGTTCGACGACCCCTCGCTGACGCATGCGTTGGCCGACCCGCTGCTCGCGCCGCTCGCCCGCTGGGACTCCGTCTGGTACCTGCGCATCGCGGACTCCGGGTACGGCGACAGCGCTCCGCGCGCCGCCTTCTTCCCGCTCTATCCGCTGCTGGTGCGCGGTCTCGCGACGCCCTTCGGGGGATCCGAGGGCGCCCTTCTCGCGGCGGCGTACGTCGTCTCGCTGGCCGCATTCCTGGGCGCGCTCTTCCTCCTCTACCGCCTCACCGAGCTCGAGCTGGGCCGGCGGCTCGCGCGTCCCACGCTGCTGCTGCTGGCGGTCTTCCCGGCGGCGGTGTACTTCGGCGCGCCCTATTCGGAGAGCCTCTTCCTGCTGCTCGCGGTGGGGCTTTTCTACGCCGCGCGCGGCGGCCATTGGGCCTGGGCGGGCACCTGCGCCGCGCTCGCCTCCGCCACTCGCAGCGCCGGGCTGCTGCTCCTGATTCCGCTCGCCATGCTGTGGTGGGGCTCGAGCCCGCGGCGGCCGCGCGACGCCGCCTGGCTCCTGCTCGCGCCACTCGGCATCGCCGCGTACGCCGGCTGGCTGGGCCTGGTGGAGGGCGACGCGCTGCGCTTCCTCGACGTCCAGGAGGCATGGTCGCGTGAGCTCAAGGTGCCGCTGGCCGGCGCGTGGGACGGCCTGGTCGCGGCCGTGGACGGCGTCCGGCAGCTGGCGTCGGGCTCGCGCACGCCGGTCTACTTCGAGGCTGCCGCCGGGGATCCGTTCCGGATCGCGGCGATCAACGTGATGCTGTTTGTGACGCTGGTGTTCGCGGTGGTGGCGTGCGCGGGCGTGTGGCGCCGCCTGCCCCGAGCGTACGGAGTCTGGGTGGCGGCGTCGCTGCTGCTGCCGCTGACCTTTCCGGTGAAGCCGCAGCCGCTGATGTCGCTGCCGCGCTTCGTAGCGGTGCTGTTCCCGCTCTTCATGTGGCTCGCGATCGTCTGCGACGAGCGCCGCAACACGGATCTGGTGGCCGCCGCCTTCGCGGTCGGGCTCGGCCTCTTCACGGCCCAGTACGCGAGCTGGCACTGGATCTCGTGAGCGCCGGGGTCAAGGCGGTCCTGCTCGACGCGCTCGGCACGCTCGTCGAGCTGCAGCCGCCGGCGCCGCGCCTCCAGCGGTTACTCGGCCAGGCGGGCTTCGAGGTGAGCGAGGAGCGGGCCGCCGCGGGCTTCGCAGCCGAGATCGCCTACTACCTCGACCACCATCTGGAGGGGTCCGACCGCGAGCGGCTCGAGCGCCTGCGCGACCGCTGTGCGGAGGAGATGCGGAGTGCGCTCGAGCTCCCGGACCTCGACCACGCGACCGCGCGCCGGGCGATGCTGGAGGCGCTCGAGTTCCGGCCCTATCCGGACGTGCTGCCCGCGCTCGGGGAGCTGCGCGCGCGCGGAGTGACGCTCGTGGTGGCGAGCAACTGGGACTGCTCGCTGCCGGAGTGGCTCGGGCCGACGGGCATCACCGAGCTGGTAGACGGCGTGGTCACGTCCGCCGAGGTCGGCGCGCCGAAGCCGAACCCGCGCGTCTTCGAGCGGGCGCTCGCGATTGCGGGCGCGGAGCCGTCCGAGGCGCTCCACGTGGGCGACAAGGTGGACAACGACGTGGAGGGCGCCGCCGCGGCCGGCGTGCGGGCCGTTCTGCTCCAGCGCCAGGGCGAGCCTCCGCCCGGCGTGGAGGCCGTGTGCTCGCTCCGGGAGCTCGCCGCCCTACTCTGACTTCCCGTGGAGCGCGTTTCGATCGATCCCACGCCGCCGCCGCCCGAGCGCCCGGAGCTGCCCGCGGGCGCCGGTCCGCACTGGCCGGCGTGGTACGCCGGGGTCGGCTTCCTCGTCGCCCTGATCGCCACGCTCGTGGTCGTGGGCATCGTGGCCGCGGCCACCGGCGCGACCACGGACGATGCGGACCCCACCTTTACGGTGGTGGCGACCTTCCTCCAGGGCGTGATCTTCATCGGCACGGCGGTGCTGTTCGCGTCCTTCGCCGGCAAGCCGCGCCCGAACCAGTTCGGATTGCGGCGGTCGCGCTTCTGGCCGACCGTGGGCTGGGCGTCGCTCGGGCTCGTCTCGTTCTACGCGCTGGCGGCGCTCTACTCGGCGATCGTCCAGCCCGACACCGAGCAGACCGTGGCGCAGGACCTCGGTGCCGACCAGGGCACGTTCGGCATGATCGCCGCCGGCTTCATGATCGTCTGCGTTGCGCCCGTGGCCGAGGAGTTCTTCTTTCGGGGCTTCTTCTACCGGGCGCTGCGCAGCCGCTACTCGGTGCTCGTGGCCGCCCTGATCGACGGGGTTCTGTTCGGCGTCATCCACTGGGACCTCTCGACGGCGGACGGCCTCTTGATCATCCCGCCGCTGGCGGGGCTCGGGTTCATGTTCTGCCTCGTCTACGAGCGCACGGGCTCGCTCTATCCCGTGATCGCGCTCCACGCATTCAACAACGCGATCGCGTTCGGGGTGACCGTGGAGGACGCGAGCACGTCGCTCGTCTTCGGCTCGCTGATGCTGGTCGCCTGCACGCTGGTCCCGCGAGCACAGCGGACGGCCATGGCATAGTGGGCGCCATATGAGCATTCGCCCGCTTTTCCCGATGCCGCTTGTCCTGCTGGCCCTGGCCCCCGCGGCCCAGGCGCAGACGCCCACACCCGAGCCCGAGCCGGCTGCTGGGAAGGCGACGCTGTCCGTGACGGGCGGGCTCGCCACCAAGAGGACGCGCTACTTCGCGCCCTCCCAGGAGGTCGTGGTGCGCGGGGTCGTCAAGCCCGGCGTGCGCGGCGAGGTTCTCACGCTGTATGCCATCCGCCGCGGCAAGGCGAGCAAGCAGGTGCGCCGCGCCGTCCAGCGCCGCGGCCGATACGAGTTCCGCTTCAAGGTCGGGAATCCCGGGCCGGTGCGGCTCGTGGTGAAGCACAGGGCGAGCGATCGGCAGCAGGCCTTCCGCACTCGCAGCGAGACGATCCAGGTCGTCAACTGGCAGGCGGGCCAGGGCGCGCGCGGCGCGAAGGTCACGCTGCTTCAGCGCGGGTTGCTGAAGCTCGGCTTCGCGACGCCGGTCACGGGCTACTTCGACGGTCTCACCGCGAACGCGGTCAACGTCTTCCGCAAGACGAACGGGATGGGGCGCGACGGTTACGCGTCCACCTCCGTCTACGCCATGGTCATGCGCCGCGACGGCGCCTTCAAGCTGCGCTATCCGGACTCCGGTACCCACGGCAAGCACGTCGAGTTCGACTGGTCACGCCAGGTGCTCGTGCTGGCGGACCACGGCAAGCCGTACCGCGCGTACCACGTGTCGTCGGGCAAGCCCTCCACGCCGACGGTCTTCGGCAGCTACCGCTTCTACCGCAAGCAGCCGGGCACCAACTCGCACGGGATGGTGCACTCGTCCTACTTCATCGGCGGGTACGCGATCCACGGCTACGCGTCGGTCCCGAACTACCCCGCGAGCCACGGCTGCCTGCGCGTACCGATCCCGAACGCCCTCTCGATCTACAACTGGATCGACCTGGGCGACCCGATCTACACGTACCAGTAGCCCGGCGCGCCGCGGCGCCGCCCCACAACGCAGAGGCCCCGCCCTTGCGAGCGGGGCCTCCACGGTTCCCCCTTGGCTCCGCCGGCCCACCGGGCCGACGACACTTCGCGCGGATTCCGCGCTACTGCGTCGCGGCCGTAGCCGCGAGGTTCCCCTGACCCTGCCCCGAAGCGACACTCGAGTCGGCAGCGGTTTCCACGGCGGGCGTGACCGAAGCGGCAGCGTCCGCGGGAGCGGCCACCTGCGCCTCGACGGCGACCGGCTCGGCGGCCACCTCAGCCGGAGCAGTGGCCTCCGCGGCCACCGGCTGGGCCGCAGCCTCGACCGCGACCGGCTCAGCCGCCACCGGCTCCGTTGCGACCGGCTCCGCGGCCACCTCGGCCGGCGCAGCCGCCTCGACGGCGACCTGCTCGGCGACCGGCTCGACCGCGACCTCGGTCGGCGCAGCCTCCACCGCAACCTCCGCCGGCACGCCTGTGGCCGGCGCGGTCTCCGCCGGCACCGCGGCCGTCGCGGTCACGCTCGTCGCCGTGCCGCTCGACGCGGCGGGAGCCACCTGGATCGTCTCGGGCGCCGTCGCCGTCGTCGAGCCGGACCCGGTCTGGGTCACCGTGGCCTGGTTCGTGCTCGTGGAGCTGCCCCCGGTGGCGCTGCTCGTGCCGGTGCTGCTCGCGCTGGCGACCGTCGCCTGGGCGCCGGGGATCGAGCCGCCCGACAGGTAGGTGCGCGGGTCCTGCGCCTGTCCGTTCACCCGCGTCTCGAAGTGCAGGTGTGGCCCGGTGCAGCTGCCGGTGCAGCCCACGTAGCCGATCACCTGGCCCTGCTGGACCTGTGCGCCGCTCGTCACGCCGAAGCGCGAGAGGTGTGCGTAACAGGTCGAGAACTGGCTGGTGTGCGTGATGCAGACGATGTTGCCGTAGCCGCTCTGCTGTCCGGCGAGGCTCACCGTGCCGCATGCGGCCGCGCGGACCGGCGTGCCGGTGGGGGCCGCGATGTCGATGCCGTCGTGGTTGCGTCCACCGCGCGGCCCGAAGTTCGACGTGACCGTGCCGCGCACGGGCGTCGAGATCGTCGACGAGCCGCATGACCCGCCCGCGGGCGCCTGGGTGGTCGGCAGCGTCGAGTTGCCCTGGGTGGTGGGCGCCGTTGGGGTCGTCGCGCCCACCTGGCCGCCAGCCCCGGCGTTGCCCTGGGCCGCGAGCCGCAGGCCGGCCCGCTCCAGCCTCTCGGCGACGTGCTGCTTAACCTCCGGCGGCACGTTCGAACCACCCATGGCCGCACCGTTCGCGCCGGCCTTCGCGAACAGCGATGACCACGTGTTCGGACCGACGATGCCGTCCACGTCGAGCCCGGCGGAGAGCTGGTACCGGCGCACCGCCGCGTCCGTCTCCGCGCCGAAGATGCCGTCCGCCGCGATTTCGAGCTTGTCCTGGACGTGAGCGACCAGCTCACCCTGGCTCCCCAGCCGCAGCGGCAGCCCGCCCTCGCGGATCTCGATTGCCCTGTTGGCCGGGGATTCCGCCGCGACCGCGGCGCTTACGTCGCCTGAAACCTGGGCTGCGGCCAGAGGCGCTCCCGGTCCGGCGACGACCGCCGTGGCCAGCGCCGCCGAGATGTGCTTCTTGCGGGTGTTCTCTCGCCGCGCCTTGGGCAGCAGCTCCCGCCTGCGGCGTGAGCGCTCGAGCGAGCGAACCCAGACCTCAGGCGTGGCCAGATCCCGGTGGGCGTTCGTCATCCATGTCCCCTTCCTTTCGGGCCTACGGGGTTAGCTGACGGGCTCGCGCTGGAAGATGCGCTATGCGGAACTCGCGTCCGCGATTCGCCCCCGGGCGGCACGGCAGCCGCCCAATTTGGTTCCCCCGTTCTGGTCGCCCGGGCGGACGTCCAGACTCGGCGCTTGACTTGCGGGCCGCACCCTAGCGGATGCGAGCGACGGGCTTCTCCCGGGTCAGGCGGACCCGCCGGCGGTGCGCCAGTCGGCGGCGTGCTCGCGCTGCTTGGGAAGCATGTTCGCCAGCGTCCCGAGGCACAGGCCGTACAGGAGCAGCGCCAGCACGGTGGGCACCCCGTGCGTGACCCAGCGGTCGTTCGAGTCGACGATGTTCGTGAACGGGCCGAGCAGCACGTCGTTCGCGTCGTCCACGGCCTCGCGGAACTTGCCGTTGGCGCGCTCGCGGGCTGCCTCCTGGGTGGGGCTCGGGTCGATCGGCGCGGGGTCACCGAGCTCGCCGGTGAGCTCCTTGTCGAGCTTGCTCTGCTGCGTGCGCGAGCCACGGTCCATCTCGTCGGTCGCGAAGTATGCGAATCCGAGCAGGACCAGGCCGGTGCAAAGGATGGCGATGACGCGGACCAGGGAGCCCATCGCGACTACTATCGGCCGCCCGCCGCAGATCCTGACTTTTTGCATACCGACCTGAACGCATGAATGACACCGCCCGTGAGCGCCTGATCGCCGAGCTGCGCGAGCACGCCCTCGTGATCGGCGAGGTCACGCTGACGAGCGGCCGCACGGCGCACTACTACGTGGATGCAAAGCGGGCGATCCTGCTGCCGGATGGCTTTCGCGCCCTCGGCGAGCTGGTGGCCGCGGCGGCGGAGCGGGTGGGCGCCACGGCCGTCGGCGGGATGACCATGGGCGCGGACCCGGTGGCGTGTGCCGCGCTGGCGGCGGGCGCGCCGGTGAAGGCCTTCTTCGTTCGCAAGGACCGCAAGCAGCACGGCCTCCAGCGCTGGATCGAGGGCCCGGAGCTCGAGCCGGGCGAGCGCTGCCTCGTGGTGGAGGACGTGGTGACCACGGGCGGCTCCACCGTCAAGGCGATCGAGCGCGTGCGCGAGGAGGGCTTCGAGGTGGCGGGCGTGGTGAGCGTCCTCGACCGGCTGGCGGGCGGAGCCGAGGCGATCGCGGCAGCAAGCGACGGCGCACCGTATGAAACCCTCACCACGATCGACGACGTGTATCCGGACCGCCCGGACCGCTAGGCGCCGGCGAGCCAGGCGTCGATCAGGCGGCGCGCGATCGAGTACGGCGGCGAGAGCGCCAGCTCGCCCTCACCGCGCGCGGCCCGCTCCACCTCCTCGCGCTCGAACCAGCGCACGTCGGCCAGCTCCTCGTCGCCCGGCGCGGGCTCGCCGCCCACGGCCAGCGCGCTGAAGCCGAGCATGAGCGAGCTCGGGAAGGGCCAGGGCTGCGAGGCGATGTAGGAGACCTCGCCCAGCTCGACGCCCGACTCCTCGACCACCTCGCGCCGCACCGCCTCCTCGAGCGTCTCGCCGGGCTCGACGTAGCCCGCCAGCAGCGAGAAGCGCCCCTGCGGCCAGCGCGCCTGACGACCGAGCAGCAGCCTGTCCTGCGCGTCCGTCACGCGGACGATCACCACTGGGTCGGTGCGCGGGAAGTGGTGGGCGTCGCAGCGTGGGCAGTGGCGCTCGTGGCCGCCGTCGCGCATCTGGGTGGGCTCCCCACAGTTGGCGCAGAAGCGATGGCGCCGGTGCCATGCGAGCAGCGAGCCCGCGTATCCCGCCAGCGCGGCCTCGTCGGGCGGCAGCTCGGTGGCGGCCTCGCGCAGGCCGGCCGGGCGGCCCCGCCCCGGCTCGGCGCCGCTCACGTCGTCGGCGAACAGCGGCGTGTCGCCCGCAACGCCCAGGAACACGGCATTGTCGGTGGGAGCCGCGAGCAGCAGCCGCGAGCCATCGACCCAGATCCCGCGCTCCGACATCAACACGGCTCGTGCGCGCGGATCCGCACGCCGCGCGGCAAGCCACTCGGGCCGCCGCCGCTCCACCGAAGCGCGGTCGAGGGCGGCACCAGCGAACGCGATCACGCGCCCACCGTAATGCGCGTCGCCGCCAGGCGCCGACGGTTGGCGGAAAACCGACGCTCAGGCGGCGGCTCACCCCCCTGGCCGCGGGGTTGCGCCCGGACGATCTTCTCCGCATGAACGGAACGACATTCACTCGCGGCCTCGCCGCCGGCGCTGCCACCGCACTCACGACACTTGCTCTGCCGGCGCTCGCCGGCGCCGCCGACTACTGCGTCGGCCAGAACCTCGGCTGCGACCAGTCCCATACGGTCCAGACGCTCGACCACGCGCTGAGCCTGGCCGACGACAATGCCGACGCAGACAAGATCCTGCTCGCCGCCGGCGTGCACATGCCGGGGAACGGGTTCGGCTTCTCGTACACCCGTGAGGACGCGCCGG
Organism: Thermoleophilaceae bacterium; assembly: GCA_036280695.1. Classification (GTDB taxonomy): domain Bacteria; phylum Actinomycetota; class Thermoleophilia; order Solirubrobacterales; family Thermoleophilaceae; genus JACVRW01. The sequence continues at coordinate 14,075 of DASUQG010000099.1, read as the reverse complement.
TCGAGATCGTGGGGCAGGGCGCGGGCGAGACGATCATCGGCCGCGCAAATGGAGCGACCGGTGTCGTTCTTCGGCTGGAGGGCGGTCCGGGCACGTCGATCCATGACGTGACGATTCGGGTGCCTGAGAACGCGACGAACGAGCCCCGGGCGCTGTCGACCAACAACCTCGCCCACCACATCGCGGTGGACGAGCACCCGATACAGGTCGGGCAGCGCTTTGGCGTGGACCTTTACGAGGGTGGAGTTCTCGAGGACTCGACCGTGTCGCTCGACGGCACGAGCGCCACGAAGGACACGACGGCCGTGCGCGTCTTCGACGGCGGCGGGAGCGTGCGGCGCGTCACGGTCAGCGCGCGGACTGGGGTGTACCTGTACGGCGAGGACGGTGCCACCGTCGAGCGGTCCCGCATCACCGGCTCATCCGATGGCGTCCGGGCATACAGGGGCGTGAACACGCTCTCGAACAGCCTGATCCTCTTTGGCTCCAGCGGTGACGGCACCGGCATCGGGGCGAGCACGGCCGCGGGCGCAGGCGGCACGCTGAACGCCGACGGCGTGACCATCGTGGGCCCCGGACTGCCGTGGACCTACGGCGCGACTGCCGGGGTCTACAGCGACCCCACCGTGAACGCCACGCTCAACCTCACCAACTCGGTCATCCGCGGCGCCGAGTCCCCGCTCTACGCCGCGAGCAACCCGGGCGCCACCGGCACGGCGACCGTCACGGCGAGCTACTCCGACTACGACCCGAGTGGCAACCTGACCGATGAGAACGGATCGATCAGCGAGTCGAACGCGTCCAACGTTGGCGACGCCGGCTTCGCGGGCGCGGCTGCGGGCGACTACCACCTGCTCCCGGGCTCGCCGCTGGTCGACGCCGGCGATCCTGGCACGGCCCAGGGACTCGACCTGGACGGCAACCCGCTCGTGACCGACGGCAACCACGACGGCAGCGCGCGCCGCGACCTGGGCGCCTTCGAGGTGCCCGGCCCGCTCCCCTCCCAGAACGCGGGTGGCGGCGAGCAGGGCAGCGGCCAGCAGCTCCCGCAGGTGCTCGACACCCAGGCGCCCCTCATCACGGGCTTCCGCGCCACGCCGACGCGGCGCGGCCCGCGACTCCGCTACACGCTCAGCGAGGCGGCCAAGGTCACGATCAGGGTCCAGCGCGCCGTGCCCGGAAGCCGCACGCGCTACCGCACGATCGGGACCCTCACCCGAAACGGAGCGAGCGGCGCAAACCGGACCAGGCTCAGCGCCCGCCTGCGCAAGCGCGTGTCGCGCCCGGGCCGCTACCGCGTGCGGATCACAGCCACGGACTCGGCAGGCAATCGCTCGGCGCGGCGCACCGCCCGCTTCCGGGTGGCCGCGAGCTGAGCCGAGCTTCGATGCGCTCGTAGACCTTCCGAGCATCGGCAACGTGCTCGCTGGCCTCTCGCCATCCTGGACGCGAACCCGCGAGCAGCAGATACTGGGCGGGCGATGTCGCAGGAGAACGTCGAGCTGGTGCGCGAGGGATTTGCCCGTTGGAACGAAGGCGACTACGACTTCTTTTTCATTTCCGCCGCGCCTGATATCGAGCTGCTTTCTCGTTTTGGGAGCCTTACCGGCGAGCCGTATCGAGGCCACGAGGGAGTGCGTGAGTGGCTCGCGGATATACAGCAGAGCTTCGAGCGCTTCGACCTTTGGCTCGATGAGGTGCGAGATCTCGGCGACGACGTGCTCGCGATCGGGGGCATCAACATGCGCGCGCGGGGAAGCGGGCTCGACATGAAAGAGCCGATGGGTTGGGTGCTCGAGTTTCGGGACGGGCGCGTGGCGCGAATGCGGTTCTATGCGCCACCCGCCGAGGCCCTCGAAGCCGTGGGGCTGCGGGAGTAGGCGCCCGCAGAGAAGCGCCGAGCCCCGACCTCTTCCGAAACGCCCCGAGCAGGATTCGAACCTGCGGCCTACTCCTTAGGAGGGAGTCGCTCTATCCGGCTGAGCTATCGGGGCTCGCCAGGAGACGATAGCCCTACCGCGAGCGGCTCGGGGCTCGTTTCCTCCACCCGCGGGTGGTAGAGCTCCGCCGAGTTCACGAGCTCGTCCACGATCTCCTCGACGTCCGCTGTGCGCTCGATCTGGCGCAGGTCGTCGGTGTGGCCGCGCGTGACGGCGAGCTTCGAGGAGAAGAGCTGGCAGCAGTCCTCGTCGGGGAGGATCGAGATCTCGTAGGTCCCGAGCTGTTTGGCGATCTCGACGATCTCGGCCTTGTCGCGGTCGATCAGCGGGCGCAGCAGCGGCAGCTCGGCCGCCTCCTCCACCACGGCTAGGTTCGGCAGCGTCTGCGAGGCCACCTGTCCGAGCGAGTCGCCCGTCACGAGCGCCTCGGCGCCCTCGCGGCGCGCGAGCTCGGAGGCCACCTTCACCATCAGCCGTCGCTGTGAGAGCACCTGGAGGCGCCCGGCTCCCGCGGTGGCGAGCCGGCGCTGCGCCGTCCCGAACGAGACCACGAAGAGCCGCGAGTCGCCCTGGAAGCGGTCGAGCCGGCCGCCGAGGGCGTAGGCCTTGTACACCGACTCCGGCCCCGTGAACGGCTGGCCGCTGAAGTGGACGAAGTCGCAGCGCAGGCCGCGTTTCATCATCCGGTAGGCGGCCACCGGCGAGTCGAGGCCCCCGGAGAGCAACACGAGCGCGCGTCCGCTCGAGCCCACCGGCAGCCCACCCGCCCCGCGCAGCCGCTCGCGCGAGACGAGCAGCTCCTTGTGGTCAACCTCCACGAACACCTCGAGATCCGGGTTCGAGAGATCCACGCCCAGGCCGAGCCGTACCCGCACCGCCTCGCCGATCACCCGCGACAGCTCCACCGAGCGCAGCGGGAAGCGCTTGTCGCGCCTCCGCGAGCGGATCGCGAACGTGTGCCCGGGACGGCCACGCAGCAGCGCCACGGCGGCGTCGGCGCCAGCCGCGGCGTCGCGCTCGCAGCGCACCGCCGGCTGAACCACGCTCACGCCCGGCAGCGCCAGGCAGCGCTCGACGAGCGCCTCCTCCGGCACGTCGCCGGTCACGATCAGGACGCCGCCGCGGTGGCGCACCTCGAGCGGGCCGAGATCGGAGGTGAGCCTGCGCAGGTTGCGCTCCAGCGCATTCACGAACAGCGGCCGGTTGCGTCCCTTGAGTGCGAGCTCGCCGAACTTGAGCAGCACGCAGCGCTCTCCGCGAACCTTCTCCATTGCAGGAAAGAAGTTACTCGTCCTCGTAGAGGGATTCGCGGGCCAGCTCAGCCCCGCGTGCCCCGAACAGCCTGACCTCCACGTAGTCGCCCGTGTACGCGTCGAGCGAGATGAGCGTGAAGCGGTCCTCGACGAGCGTGCACTGGTCCGTGGTCGTCGGGCCGAGCTCGGTCGTCGCGGCCACGCCGTTCGCCACCAGCGCCACCCCCCACACGAGCGTGATCACGCCGCGACGGCCCTCGGTGCCGCGCCAGTGGCCGATCTCGTGGTCGGAGAGGTCGAGCGTCCAGTCCGGGTTCTCGTCCGCGGTCTCCTCGGTGAAGTCGGCGGCGGCTCGGAAGTCCGTGGCCTGCGCCCCCTCGTGCTCGCGCGTGTAGGACACGAAGCCGAACACCTCGCCGCCGCCCTCGGCCGGGGCGGTGGCGGGCACGTAGGTCCGCCCGGACCACGTGCGATCCGGGAACCAGCTGATCTCGCCGATCGAGGTCTCCGCCGCGCCCTCGAAGTGCTCTGCGAGCGCCTCGGCCCAGCGGCCGTAGGGCAGGGGCTCCTGCGGCGGCTCGGCGGCGAACATCGGGACCTGTCTCGGCACTGGGGGCACGGCGCGGCGGGAAGCTACACGTTCGCGTCTCGCAGCCGCTGAGCCGCGTCCTCGGGGGCGAGCACGTTCAGGTGCACGCCGGTGCCGATCTCGAGACCGGCGAGCTGCGCCAGCCGCGGCATGATCTCGATGCGCCAGCAGAAGCTGGCGGCGTCGCGCGGCGCGGTGCGCACCCAGAGGTTCAGCGGGGGCAGCGCGCCGAGCGTCGCCCGCAGCCGGCTCAGAACCTCGTGGACGAGGTGGCCGCCCAGCGGGCCGTCGTCGGAGAAGCGCGCGACCGGGGCACGGGGCACGATCTGCAGGTGGAAGGGCACGCGGGCGGCGAACGGAGCGATCGCCACGGCCTCGTCGTCGATCGCCACGATGCGCTCGCGGCGGCGGACCTCCTCCTGCACCAGGTCCTCGAGCAGATTGCGGCCCTGGGTGCGGTCCGAGTAGGCGGTGAAGCGCTCGCGCTCGCGCGCCACGGCGGCTGGCACGAACGGCAGGGCGTACAGCTGGGCGTGGGTATGCGGCAGCGAGGCGCCGGCCTCCTTGCCCTCGTTCACGATCACGTGGACGTACGCGGCGTCGTCGTGGGTGCGCATGCGCTCGCGCCAAACCGACATTGCGATATCCACCTGCGCCGGGTCGAGCTCCGCCAGCGAGGTCACGGGATCGGGCGCGTTGATGATCACCTCGTGCGCCCCGCGGGCCGGCCTGCTCGCAAACAGGTCAGGCTCGCCGCGGCCGGACGCGAGCGGGTCCGCTCCCGGGTCGCCCTCGCCCTCCGAGAGCGCCGGGTACAGGTTCGGCACCACCCGCACCTTCCAGTCGCCGTCCTCGCGCAGCGCGTAGACCTCGGGCGGCGTCCGGTCCTCGTGGCCCGGCGCGAATGGATCGGCCTCGGGGTCGATCGGCTCGCGCGGGTTCACGTCGAGGAAGGCACCCGGGCGCGAGCCGCGCTCGCCCGCGACGATCACGCGCAGGCCCGTGATCGGATCGATCCGCAGTTCAGGCACGGCGGGGAGTCTCAAGCAAGGCGCTTCTCCATGGCCACGTGCTCGATGCCCTCCTCGACGAAGGTGGGTCCGTACTGCTTGTACCCGGCGCGCTCGTAGAGGGTCTGCGCGTAGGTCTGCGCGTGCAGCGCGATCGACTCGGACCCCGCCTCGCTCGCGATCCTGTCCGCCTCGCGCAGGATCTCGGCGGCCACGTTCTCACCGCGGCGCTCCCGCTCCACGGCGAGCCGCCCCAGGCGCGCCACCTGGCCCCTGAACAGCAGCCGGCAGGTGCCGATCACGACGCCGTCGTCCACCGCCACGATGTGCGTGGCCTCGCCGTCGCGGCCGTCCTGGTCAGCCTCGAAGGAGACGCCCTGCTCCTCGCAGAACACCCGCCCGCGCAGCTCGAGGGCTGCTGCGAGCTCGGCCTGCGTGCGTGCTTCGCGGACCTCCACCGTCAACGGGCGTAGCGCTCGATGTCCTCCACCAGCTTGTCCTCGCTGGAGTAACCACCCTGATGAACGAACGCGAGCTCGCCCTTGGAGTCGTAGAACGCCGTGCTGGGGAACGCCTGCACCGCATTCATGGCAGCCGCGATCTCGAGTTTCGGGTCCTCGAAGTGCCTGAACGGCACGGGCTCCTCCTTGAGGAACTGCTCCGCATCCGAGCGGCTGTCGTTCGAGTTCACGCCGATGAACACCACCTCGCCCTTGCGCTTCGTCGCCTGGTCCCTGAAGAACGGGAACTCGAGGCGGCACGGGCCGCACCAGGATGCCCACTTGTTCACCACTACCGGCGTGCCGCGTTCCTTCTCGATGCGGGCCTCGAAGGCGTCGCGGCCGCCCTTGTAGAAGTCGGCGGTCGCAGGACCGCTGTCCGAGTTGCATCCTGCGAGTGCGATGAGCAGGAGTAGCGGAACGAGCCGGCGCACCCGCCGAAGGATGGCAGAGGCGGAACAGCCCTATTTGCCTCTCCGTGTGCTTCAATAGGTGTACGCCAAGCGTCCCCCCAAGGACCTGGCCCGTCGCTACTCGCGGGACTCAAGAGAGCGGCGGCGCATCACGGGCGTACCCCGCTGACTCCTGAACGAGCGGCTCGGTCCGCCGCTTTCCCTTACCGAAACCGCCTTACCGTGGCTGAAAGAAGCTCCGTGGCCGAAGCCTCGCCGGTGTCCGGCGATGAACTGAAGCGCGCCGAAAAATTCGCGCGCGAACCGTTTGTCCTCGATGGAGAGGACATCAGCACCGCTCTCGCGGAGGACGGGGCGCGCCGCGCCGCGCTCGACGCCGCCCTAGGGGAGATGGCCGCGGGGCGCAGCGAGCCGTCGGTCGACTGGCGGCGCCAGTTCTCGCTGGTGCTGGGGCTCGAGCGGCTGCTCTCGGAGGAGGAGCCGCACCTGGCCGACGGCACCACGCTCTCGGCCCACCAGGTCGATGCGCTCTCCGGCACGCTGATCGCGCTCGAGGCCGAGCTGTTGATCAGCCGCAACGGCAGCGGCAACGGCAGGGCGGCCTCGGAGGAGCTGCACTCGGGCGAGCTCGAGCTCGAGGGCGACGAGCTGCCCGACGAAGAGCCGCTCGACTGGGACCCGGCGGAGGAGGCCGAGGAGGAGGCCGCCGCAGACGCCGTGGCGGAGGATCCCGGCGCCGCCCGCCGCTTCTGGTTCGAGCACGCCACCGGCGCCGGCAAGACGGTCGCCGCGCTCGGCTTCGTCGAGGCCTCGCGAACGGGCGGCATCCTGATCCTCACCCACCGCCGCAACCTCGTGGACCAGTTCCTCGGCGAGCTGCGCGACCGCGGCTACAAGAAGCGCATCTCGCCGGCGCTGCTGAAGAACGGCGCGGGCGAGCCGCCCGCGGGCGGGCCCGTGACGGTGGAGACCTACCAGTGGTTCGTGCGCAACGCCGGCAAGGTCTCCGACGCCTACACGATCGTCATCTGCGACGAGGCCCACACCGCTCTCGGGGAGAAGACGAGCGGCTCGATCCGGCAGTGGACCGGCCCGGTGTTCGTCGGCATGACCGCCACCGGCGCACTGATCGCGCGCCACGTCACGGACCTGTTCCCCACGCAGACCTCGCGCTTCGACCTTGCCCAGGCGGCGCGGCGCGGCGTGATCGCGCCGCTTCGCTCCGTGCGGATTCCGCCGGGCGTGGGCGTCCGCTCGATCGCGAATGTGCCGCTGCGACGCGGCGAGGTCGACCAGGACTTCGACCAGGAGGAGCTGGCCGCGCTGCTCGACCAGACGCCGTTCAACCTGGCCGTGGCGGACCTCTACAAGACCCGCTTCAAGGACGTCCCGGGCGTCGTCTACTCCGCCGGCGTGAAGCACGCCCACAACGTGGCGAAGGCCTTCCAGGAGGCGGGGATAAAGGCGAAGGCCGTCTCGGGCGAGACTCCGAAGCGCGAGCTCACGCGCATCCTCGCGGCCTACGAGCGCGGCGAGATCGACGTGCTCGTGAACGCGCAGCTGCTCGCGGAGGGCTGGAACTCGCCGCGCGCGACGGTCTGCATGCACCTCGCGCCCACGGCCTCGAAGCGGATCTACCAGCAGCGCGTGGGTCGCGTGACCCGCAGGACGCCCGGCAAGGAGTCCGGGATCGTCGTGGACTTCGTCCACCCCGCCACCCCGAACGACGACCCGGTCGTGACCCTGCACTCGCTGCTCGACCGCGACGTGTACCGCGGCGGTGCGATCGTGGTCGGCCCGGTGCGGCGAGGCCGGGGCCGCCGGCTGCGGGTGGAGCGCCGGGTTGTGCCCGTGACGGCCGACCAGGACCGGCGCGCGCAGGTATTCGAGCGCGAGCTCTGGCGGATCGCGGTGGAGCACCTGAGCTGGGGCGAGCAGCAGGCGTGGGCGATGCTCGCCGGAGCGCGCGTGGCCTCGAACAACTGGCGCCGCGCCAAGGCCATGCTGCACTTCGACCAAACCGGCGAGCTGCGCCGCATCTTCCTGATCACCTGCCTGCGCCGGAACCGCAACACGCCGCTGCGCCTGCGCGCGCTCGGCGAGGTGGGCAACCTGCGCGACCCCGAGGCTTTCGACGACGCTGTCGAGATCGTCGGTGGCTGGTCGCGCGACGAGCGCCGCGAGGGCGTGAAGGTCCTGCTCCAGGCGCTCACCGAGCGCCAGATCGGCCGCCGCGACCAGGCCGCCCGCTGGCTCTGGCACCTCGCCGAGTACTCCCGCGAGGTGCACGAGGAGTACGCGGTCCAGCGCTGGCCGGAGACGAAGCGGCTGCTCGGCCTGCTGGTGAACTCGGCGGGTGCGGCGCACGCGCGCAACGCGCGCCGGCTGGTGCAGGCGGCCCGCAAGCAGGACAGGCGACTCTCGGCGGCGCTGCTGGCCGCCGCCCTCGCGCACACGCCGGAGGCACAGCAGGTGCTGGACGGCGCGCGCATGCGAATGGCCCGCAAGCCGAGCGCGCTGGCGCGCGAGCTGCTGCGCAACTTCCCGAAGGGCAAGCGCCGCCGCGGCGGCCGCCGCCGCAAGAAGAAGGGTGCGGGCGAGGCGGAGGGCACGACCGAGGTGGCCGTGACGCAGAACGAGGCGTTGGATACGGACACTGATGACGAGGCTGCTCCGAAGCCGCGCCGCAAGCGCTCGCGCCGCCGCCGGCCGAGCGGTGAGGGCGCGGACGCCGAACGCGCAAGCGCCGACTCCGGGTCGGACGAGAACGACAGCACCGACAGCGAGGACGGCACCGGGGGCACCGAGGCCCCCGAGCGCCCCGACGAGCGCGACGCCGCCTAGCTCAACACGAAAGCGACACATGTGGTCGTCAACGTGTTGAGCTTCTCTAGCGCAGCAGGTGGACCTCGCCGGCGTCGAGGGTCACGAGGCCGGCCTCGGTCGTGACGCGCAGGGCGCCCGAGTCGTCGATGCCGTCGGCGACACCCTCTCCGTCGGTCCAGCGCACCCGCTCTCCCTTCAGTGCATCCAGCGAGCGCCACGCGTCCAAGACCCGTGCGGGCGGAGCGCCGAGCCAGCGGGACAGCGACGCGAGGACGTCGGCAAGAACGCGCGCGGGGGTGGTCTCGACGCCGGCCAGGCGCAGCGACGTCGCGGTCTCGGCCAGCTCGTCCGGGAAGCTCTCGGCGCCCACGTTCAGCCCAATCCCCAGCACCGCCCAGCCCTCCTGCGGCCGCCCCTCCACCAGGATCCCGGCGACCTTGCGCCGCTGGATCCACACGTCGTTGGGCCACTTGATCGCCGCCTCGACCGGCAGCGCGTCGGCGATCGCCACGGCCGCCGTGAGCGGCAGCCGCTCGTCCAGCTCCCTCAGCACCACCGACATCAGCAGCGCCGATCCCGGCTCGGCCGTCCACGAGCGGCCCTGACGGCCGTGGCCCGCGGTCTGCTCGTCCGCAGTGACCAGCGTGCCGTGGAGCGCTCCGGCCGCCGCGAGCTCCTTCGCGCGCTCGTTGGTCGAGTCGATGAGCCGGTGGTGTATGCGCGGGGAGCCGATCATCGCGGCCGCAGCCGCACCTCGTCGTCCGGCTTCAGCCCGAGTGTGCCGGCTGCGTCGCCGCGGTTGATCGCCAGCGCGAGCGTGCGGTACGCATCCTGGTACACGATCAGCTCGCCCGGGCTCACGTCCGCGAACGTCTGCGCATAGGTGGCCCCGTAGAGCTCGCCATGCGCGTCCACGTCGATCTGCCCGCCGAGCGTGAGGCCCGTGCCGGCGAGCCGCTCGTGATCCACGTTCAGCCCGACGTTCCCGAAGTGGTCGATCTCCAGCGCGTGCGCCACCACCGCGCCGTCCTCCTCGCGTGGCTGCGGGAGCTCCACCCGCGCGAGCGTCCCCGGGTCGAGCGGGTCACCGGCGTCGGCGAGCTCCGCGCCGCGGGCGAGCCAGGCTGCCACCGGTGCGAAGATGTCGCGGCCGTGAAAGGTGGCCGATACCGGCTCGAGCCGGTGCGGCGAGCGTGTGATGTCCACCACCTGGTCCACGCCCTCGCAGCGCTCCCAGGCCAGGCTGAGAAGGCCGTTGTCCGGTCCCACCAGGATGCGTCCGTCGCCGCTGCGCAGCGCGATCGCCCGCCGCTCGGTGCCCACCTGCGGGTCAACCACGGCCACGTGCACGCCGACCGGCATGTACGGCAGCGTGTTGCGCAGCACGAGCGCGCCCTGCCGCACTGCGTGGCGCTCGATCCCGTGCGTGATGTCCACGATCTCGGCTTCGGGATGGATCGACCTGATCACGCCGTGGCAGACACCGACGAAGTCGTCGTCGCGGCCGTAGTCGGTCAGCAGCGTCAGGATCACGCGGGCACCCGCCGCTGCGCCACGTCGGCCGTCAGGGCATCCACGAGCCCGTCCACGTCGTGGCGCTCGGCCTCCACGTGCACAACCACGCCGCGCTCCTGGGCGGTCGCGCTCGTCACGGGGCCGATCGACACCACGCGCGCCCCCTCCGGCGGTCGCACGCCCGACTCGAGCAGGAAGCGGACCGTGGAGCTCGAGGTGAAGGTCACGTAGGTGGCACGCTCGAGCGCCGCGCGCTCGGCCTCACCTAGCGGCTCCGCCACCGTCTCGTAGAGCGCGACGTCGTCAACATCGGCGCCGCGGCCGCGCAGGGCGTCCGGCAGCACGCTGCGCGCCTCGGCGGCGCGCGCCACCAGCACGCGCCGGCCGTCGACCGCGACCGGCTCGAGCTCCTCCACGAGCGCCTCCGCCACGAAGCGCTCGGGCAGCACGTCGGCGCGCACGCCACGGCGTTCGAGCTCCGCGGCGGTGCCCGGTCCGATTGCGGCGACGGTTGCGCCGGCCAGAGCACGGGCGTCCTGCCCCGTCTCGGCCAGAGCGTCGAAAAGCAGCCGCACCCCGTTCGGGCTCGTGAGGCAGACCAGCGCGTACTCGCGGATGCCGCGCACGGCCTCGAGCAGCTCGCCCTCCAGCGGACGCGGCTCGATCCTGATGGCGGGCGTCTCGACAACCTCGGCGCCGAGCTCGCGCAACCGCGCTGCGAGCCCGCTCGCCTGTGCACGTGCGCGTGTCACGGCCACCACCTCGCCGTGTAGCGGGCGTCGTTCGAGCCACGCGATCGTGTCGCGCAGCCCCGCCACCGGCCCGACCACCGTTATTGCCGGGGCCCGCAACCCCTCCGCCTCGACACGAGCCGCGATTCCGACGAGCGTGTCCACGACGGTCCGCTGCCCCGGGTGCGTTCCGCGCTCCACGACCGCCACGGGCTCCTGCGGATCACGGCCTGCCGCGGTCAGCCGCTCGGCGATCAGCGGCAGGTTCTTGACGCCCATGTAGAGCACGACCGTGCCGGGAAAGCGCGCGAGCGCGTCCCAGTCGAGTGCGGACTCGGGTTTGTCCGGGTCCTCGTGTCCGGTGACGAACGCAACGGCGGAGGCGGCGTCGCGGTGCGTGACGGGGATGCCGGCGTACGCCGGAGCGGCGACCCCAGCGGTCACGCCGGGCACCACCTCGAACGGCACGCCGGCAGCGGCGAGCGCCTCGGCCTCCTCGCCGCCGCGGCCGAACACGAACGGGTCGCCGCCCTTGAGCCGAACCACGCGCTTGCCCGCGCGGCCGAGCTCCACCAGTAGCTCGCTGGTCTCCTCCTGCGTCAGCGCCGCCGCGCCGGGCTCCTTGCCCACGTAGCGAAGGTCGGCGTCCGGACGCGCCCCCTCGAGCGCTCCGGGCGGGATCAGACGGTCGTAGAGAATCGCGTCGGCGCTCGCGATCAGGTCGAGCGAGCGGCGCGTCATCAGACCGGGGTCGCCCGGTCCCGCGCCCACGAGATAGACGATGCCGCTCACGGGCGGAACGCTATCCGGCAGCCACCAGACGCTCCGCCTCCGCCAGCAGCTCGTCCGCTCCCGCCGCGCGCAGGCGCTCCGCCACGTGCAGCCCGATGAGGCTCGTGGCATCGAGGAACGGCAGCTCGAGCTCGTCGCGGATCCAGCGTGAGCCGTCCGGCAGTCCGAGGAACGCGGTCAGCCGCATCGTGTCATCGCCGGTCTTGACGGCATGCACGCCGATCGGCGTGTTGCACGTGGCTCGGAGCAGACGCACGACGCTGCGCTCCTCCGTCAGGCAGGCCTGCGCCGTGAAGTCCGTGAGGCCGAACGTCGCTTGGTTGGCGGGCTCATCGGCATCGCGGATCTGCACGGCGAGGCAGCCCTGGCCGGCGGCGGGCACGAAGGCACCGGGGTCGAGGGGGTGGCCTTCGCTCCCGCGCCCCAGCCGGTCGAGGCCCGCCTTAGCGAGCACGAGGGCATCGAAGTCCCCGTCCGCCAGGCGCCTGAGCCGTGTGTCGACGTTGCCACGGATGTCACGCAGGTCGAGGTCCGGTCGCAGAGCCAGCAGCGCGGCGCGGCGACGGAGGCTCGAGGTGCCCACGACGGCGCCGGCGGGCAGATCCTCCAGCGAGTCGGCGCCGCAGAGAGCGTCGCGCGGATCGGCGCGTTCGAGCACCGCCTGCAGCAGGAGGCCACGCGGAAGGTCCGTCGGGACATCCTTCGCCGAGTGCAGGGCGACGTCGATCTCGCCGGCGAGCAGCGACTCCTCGATCTCCTTGACGAAGCGTGACTTGTCGGCGAGCTCCGGCGTGCCGCCGCGGCGCTCGTCACCAGAGGTCGTGATCGGCACGATCTCCACCTCGCCGGGGAGCCGCTCGGCCACCAGGTCGGCCTGGGCGAGCGCCAGCGCGCTTCCGCGCGTGCCGAGCCTGATCACCGGCCGCGGCGCTGGCGGCGGGCGTCGAGCCGGGCGACCTCGGCGGGCGCCTCCTCGTGCGGGGCCAGTGCGGCCTCGAGCCCGAACAGCTCGTGCACGGCGTGCACGTAGCGGTAGGAAGTGCCCTCGCCAGCGGCGCCGCGCAGGCGGCGCGTGGGCTCGTGCAGCAGCCGGCTGACCACGGCGCTGGCCATGGTGGCGAGTCGCTCGCGATCGGCCTCGGAGAGCGACTCCCAGCGCGACTCGTTCTCGCGCAGCACCTGCTCCACGATCTCGTCACCGCGGCGGCGCAGCGCCGAAATCGTCGGCACCACGTCGAGGCTGTCGAGCCACTCCTCGAAGCGGCCCACCTCCTCGCGCACGATCAGCAGCGCCTCCTCGGCCTCCGCCTGGCGCCCGCTCATGTTGCGCGCGACCTCGGTTTGGAGGTCGTCCATGTCGTACAGCGCGATGCCCGGACAGTCGCGCACGCTCGGCTCGATGTCGCGCGGCACCGCCAGGTCGATCATCACGAGCGGCCTGCCCATCCGCGAGGCCGCCACGAACTCGAGCTCCTCGCGCCCCACGATCTGGTGCGGCGCGCCCGTGGAGCTGACCACGATGTCGGCGTGCTCGAGCTCGCCCGGCAGGGCGTCGAACGCGATCGCCCGGCCCCCATAACGCTGGGCCAGGCCGAGCGCACGGTCGTAGCGCCGGTTGGCCACGAACAGCGCCTCGACGCCGCGGTCGCGCAGCGCGCGAGCCGTGAGCTCGGCGTTCTCGCCGGCCCCGATCACGAGCACCCGCCGCTCGGAGAGGTCGCCGAGGAAGTCCGCGGCCAGCTTCACCGCCACCGACGACACGGACACGCTCGAGCGCGACACCTCGGTCTCGCTGCGCGCGCGCTTGCCGGTGGCGAGCGCGTCGCGGAAGAGGCGGTTGGTCACCGGCCCGGTCACGCCCTCGACGAGCGCGCGCTCGTACGAGCGCTTGACCTGGCCCTGCACCTCGGCCTCGCCGACGATCATCGAGTCGAGCCCGCCCGTGACCGCGAACAGGTGCTCGACAGCCGCGCTTCCGCGCAGCGAGTAGATCGCGCCGAGCAGCTCGGTCGGTCGCAGCTCGGCCTGCCGGGAGAGGATCCCCAGCGCCGCGTTCTCGGCCTCGACCGGATCGGCCGTGACGAGGTAGAGCTCGGTGCGGTTGCAGGTGGAGATCGCCACCGCCTCGTGCACGGCCTCGTGCTCGACCAGCTCGGACAGCACGCGCGCCGCGCGCCCGTCCGGCAGCGCCAGCCGCTCGCGCAGCGGCAGCGGCGCCGTCTTGTGGTTGGCGCCGAGGGCCAGCAGGTCGCCGGTCATTCGTCTTCCTCGACCAGCCGGGTGATCTCGCGGTCGATGCGGGCGATCTTGGCCCCGATGATCGCCACGTAGATCAGGATCAGCGCCACGAACACAACATAGGCCGCGGCGACGTACTTCCCAGCCTCGTCAAGCGGCAACGCGGGCACGGTTCCTCAGTTTCTTCAGCTGCATCGACGCGTGCTTCGCTGTCAGCTCGAGCTTCCAGAGCGTCACGAACAGCAGCGCCATCCCGAGCAGCGCCACC
>DASUQG010000098.1:0-16252 GCA_036280695.1 Thermoleophilaceae bacterium | reverse complement strand
GCGATCGCGGTCGACCCGGAGGTCACCTATGTGCGCGCGCGCCACGGCGGCGAACGGCTGATCCTCGCCGAGCCGCTCGTGGAGCGGGTGATCGGCGAGGACGCGGAGATCGAGGAGCGCATGCCCGGCTCGGCCCTGCTCGGCCTGCGCTACGAGCCGCCCTTCGCGTACATCACGGACTACGGCGAGCGCGGGCACACGGTCCTGGCGGGCGACTTCGTCTCGACCGAGGACGGCACCGGCGTGGTCCACACGGGCGCGGCCTTCGGCGAGGACGACTTCCGGCTCGCCACCGACAACGGGCTCACGATCCACAACCCGGTGCTCCCCGACGGCAGCTTCGACGAGCGCACGGGGCCGTTCGCCGGGATGCACGTGCGCGAGGCCGACGCCCACATCGTCGAGGCGCTGCGCGAGTCCGGCCGGCTGTTCCGCACCGGCGAGTACGAGCACTCCTACCCGCACTGCTGGCGCTGCGACACGCCGCTCATCTACTACGCCAAGTCGAACTGGTACGTGCGCACGACCGCGATGAAGGACGAGCTGCTCGCCGCCAACGAGACGATCAAGTGGTACCCCGAGCACATCAAGCACGGGCGCTTCGGCAAGTGGCTCGAGAACAACGTGGACTGGGCGCTCTCGCGCGAGCGCTACTGGGGCACGCCACTGCCGGTCTGGCGCTGCGAGGAGGGGCACGACGTGTGCATCGGGTCGCTCGCCGAGATCAGGGAGCTCGGCGGCGAGCCTCCCGAGGACGTGCACCGCCCCTTCATCGACGAGGTCGTGCTCACCTGCGAGCAGTGCGGCGGCGAGATGCGCCGCGTGCCGGACCTGATCGACGTCTGGTGGGACTCCGGCTGCATGCCGTTCGCGCAATGGCACGCTCCGTTCGAGAACGAGGACCTGTTCAGCGAGCGCTTCCCCGCCGACTACATCTGCGAGGCGCTCGACCAGACGCGCGGCTGGTTCTACTCGCTGCTCGCGATCTCGGTGATGCTGTTCGGCGAGTCGTCGTACAGGACATGCCTCTGCCTCGGCCTGATCCTGGACCCCGACGGCCAGAAGATGTCGAAGTCGAAGGGCAACGTGGTGGTGCCCTGGGACGTCCTGGACGCCCACGGAGCGGACGCCTTTCGCTGGTACTACTTCACCTCGAAGCAGCCCTGGGACGGCTACCGCTTCTCGGTCGAGACCGTCGGCGAGTCGGTGCGCCAGTTCCTGAAGCCGCTCTGGAACACCTACGCGTTCTACGTGCTGTACGCGAACGTGAACGAACCGACCGGCAGCTCGGAGCAGACGGAGCTCGACCGCTGGATCCGCTCGCGGCTCGCGGCCACGACCGGGCGCGTGATCGAGCGGATGGAGGACTACGACACCACCTTCGCCGGCAGGGCGATCGCCGAGTTCGTGGACGATCTCTCGAACTGGTACGTCCGGCTCTCTAGGCGGCGCTTCTGGGACGGCGACCCCGCCGCCTTCGACACCCTGCGCGACTGCCTGCTGGGGACCTCGAAGCTGCTGGCGCCGCTCACGCCGTTCGTCACCGACGAGATCTACGACAACCTCGACGGCGGCGAGCCCTCGATCCACCTCTGCGACTTCCCGGAGCCCGCCGAGCGCGACGAGGAGCTCGAGTGGAACATGCAGGTGGTGCGCGACGCGGTCGAGCTTGGACGCGCCGCGCGCGCGCACGCGAAGCTGAAGATTCGCCAGCCGCTGCGCGAGGCGGTTGTGGTGGCGGCGGACCGCGAACGCCGGGCCATCGAGCGCCTCGAGGACCTCCTCAAGGAGGAGCTGAACGTGAAGTCGGTCCGCTACGTGTCAGAGGCCGACGAGCTGGGCCGCTTCGAGCTGAAGCCGAACTACCGCACGCTGGGACCGCGCTTCGGCAAGCAGATGCCGCAGGTGGCGGCGGCGATAGCCGCCCTCGATCCCGCCAGGCTGCGGGCCGGCGAGCGGGTGGGCCTCAACTTCAACGGCCATGACCACGAGATCGGCCCCGAGGACGTGACGATGGTGCTCCAGCCGCTCGAGGGCTACCAGGTGGAGCGCTCCGGCACGCACGCCGTGGCGCTCAACCTCGAGCTCGACGACGCGCTGCGGCGCGAGGGCATCGCGCGCGAGGTCGTGCACGCCGTACAGTCGGCGCGCAAGAACGCCGGGCTCGACGTGGAGGACCGGATCACGCTCACGCTGGCGGGCGACGAGGAGCTGCTCGACGCCGCACGCGAGCACCAGGATTATGTGGCCGGCGAGACGCTCGCGACGTCGCTCGAATTCGACGGCTCGCACGGCGACGAGCGGGCCGAGATCGACGGCAAGGCGCTCCTGATCTCGGTTAGGCTCGCGCCCGCATGAAGCTGCCCCCGCCGTTCTTCGAGCGCCCGTTCTGGCTGCAGCTACTGGGCGGGATCGTGGTGCCGGCGGTGTTCGGGATGCTCACCGGCTTCGCCCTGGGCTGGAACGAGATCCTCTACTACGCGATGAGCGCGCCGATCGCCATCCTGGGCGGCTTCCTCGCCGGCGTCGAGCACCGCGGTATCGACGAGGGCTTCGTGCGAGGCGTGATCGGCGGGCTGATCTTCGGCAGCTTCATCCTGATCGGGCACGAGATCATGAACAACGAGCCGAAGGCTCACCTGCCGGACCCGCAGAGCACTCTGGTGTTCGCGACCACGCTCGGCGGCGGGATCCTCGGCGCGCTCGGGGCGCACTGGCGCAAGCGCCAGGAGCGGCGGCACGAGGCCGCCGCGGTGCGCTAGCTAGCTCGCCTCGGGCGCGGGCTCGAGTGCCGGCTCGAGCTCCTGCACGAGCCGGTTCTTCGGCAGGGCGCCGATGATCTGGTGCGCGACCTGCCCGTGCTTGAAGAGCAGCAGCATCGGGATCGACATCACGTTGAACTGCGCCGCGGTCTGCGGGTTGTCGTCCACGTTCAGCTTCACCACGCGCAGGTCCTCGCGCTCGGCCGAGAGCTCCTCCAGATGCGGCGCGATGATCCGGCAGGGCCCGCACCAGGGGGCCCAGAAGTCGACGAGAACCGGCTTGTCGGCCTCGAGCACCTCGGCCTGGAAGTTGTTGTCGGTGACCTCGTCGAGATTGCCTGCCACGGTTGCTCCTTGTAGCGATTACGTTCGGCCGCGGAAGCGGTCGCTTCAGAAAATATAGCGACGTGCCCGGCTACCGGGCGGTCAGCGTCTGAGTCTGAGCGCGGGCACCTTCCAGACCGCCTCGAGGGCGATCCGCGCCGTCATCTTGGAGCGTCCCAGGCGCCGCTCGCGGAACGTGATCGGCACCTCAGCGACCGTAAAGCCCGCCTGGACCGCCCGGTAGGTGAGCTCGATCTGGAATCCGTAGCCGTCCGCGTGCACGCCGTGCAGGTCGATGGTCTCGAGCACGCGACGGTGGAAGCACTTGAAGCCGCCGGTCAGGTCCCGCACGGGCACGCCGAGCAGGAGTCGCGCGTACGCGGAGCCGCCTCGAGACAGGGCTCGCCGCACGATGCCCCAGTTCTCCACGCCACCGCCCGGCACGTAGCGCGAGCCGAGCACGAGGTCGGCGGCGCCCGTGGCGGCCACAAGGCGCGGCACGTCGGCGGGGTCGTGCGAGAAGTCGGCGTCCATCTCGAGCACCAGCTCAGCGCCCTCGGCGAGCGCCACCCTGAACGCGGCGAGGTACGCGCGCCCGAGGCCCTGCTTCTGCGGTCGGTGCAGGACACGCACCGGCTCGAGTTCCTCGGCGAGCCGGTCGGCGATCGCGCCCGTGCCGTCGGGCGAGCCGTCGTCGACCACGAGGACCGTGTGGTCGAGCCCGGTGCCGGCGAGCTGCGGCAGCACGGCCCGCACGAGCGGCTCGATGTTCTCGGCCTCGTTGTAGGTCGGGAGGATCAGCCAGGCTCCGGGCAAGGCGGCGCGTAGGCTAGCCGTGGATGCGCAACGGTGAGATAGCGGAGGCCTTCGAGGAGCTGGCCAGCCTCTACGAGCTCGACGGCGCCGTCGTGTACCGCGTCGTGGCCTACCGCAACGCGGCGAAGGCGATCCGCGAGGCGGGCGTTTCGGTGGCGGAGCTGGCGAAGCAGGGCCGCGCCGTGGAGCTCGCGGGGGTGGGCAAGACGATCGCCGAGAAGATCGACGCCCTGCTCGAGACCGGGAGCATCCCCTCGGCGGACAAGCTCAAGCAGCGCATCCCGTCCGGGCTCGTGGAGGTCACGCGCATCCCCGGCCTCGGCCCCAAGCGCGCCAAGTTGCTCCACGACCAGATCGGCGTGAGCTCGATCGACGACCTGCGCAGAGCGGCGGAGACCGGCCAGCTGAAGGACGTGAAGGGCTTCGGCACGAAGGCCGAGGAGAACGTGCTCGCCGCGCTCGCCGCCGGCGCCGACGGCCGCCCCAAGGCGCGCATGCTGCTCTCGAAGGCCCTCGCGGTCGGCGAGGAGCTGGTGGCGGGCCTGCGCGACCACCCGTCCGCGCTGCGCGTGGAGCTGGCCGGCAGCGCGCGCCGGCGGGCGGACACGGTGAAGGACCTCGACATCGTCGTCGCGGCGAGCGACCCGGCCGCGCTCGTGGAGGCGTTCGCAGGCCTGGGCGGGATCGACAGCGTCTCGACCTCCGGCGAGGCGGGCGCCAGGGCCGTTACGCACTCCGGACTTCCGGTGGACCTGAGGATCGTGCCGGAGGAGGCCTTCGGCAACCTGCTCCAGCACTTCACCGGCTCGGGCAGGCACAACGAGGCGCTCCGCACGGAGGCGGTTCGGCGCGGCCTGCACGTGAGCGAGTACGGCATCGCCGACGACGAGACCGGCGGCTCGGAGGCGTTCGCCACCGAGGAGGAGGTCTACGAGCGGCTCGGGATGCAGTACATCCCACCCGAGCTGCGCGAGAACCGCGGCGAGCTCGAGGCTGCCCGCGACGACCGCCTGCCGAAGCTGATCGAGCTGGCCGACATTCGCGGCGACCTACACATGCACACCACGCTCTCCGACGGCCACGCGAGCGTCGAGGAGATGGCGGGCGCCGCGCGCGAGCTCGGCTACGACTACGTGGCGATCACGGACCACTCGGCCTCGCACGGCTTTGGCAACGACGTGCAGGCGGACGCTCTGCTGCGGCGGTTGGAGGAGATCCGCTCATTGCCGGACGTCGGTATCACCGTCCTCGGGGGCACTGAGAGCAATGTCTTGCCTGACGGGTCGCTCGATTACGCCGATGACGTGCTCGAGCAGCTCGACTGGGTGATCGCGAGCCTTCACACCTCGTTCCGGCTCTCCGAGGAGGAGCAGACGGAGCGCATGCTGCGCGCGATGGAGCATCCGCTGGTGGACGCGATCGGCCACCCCACCGGCCGGCTGATCGAGAGCCGCGAGGCGTACGCCCTCGACCTCGACCGCGTGATCGCGAAGG
This sequence comes from Thermoleophilaceae bacterium, assembly GCA_036280695.1. Lineage (GTDB taxonomy): Bacteria > Actinomycetota > Thermoleophilia > Solirubrobacterales > Thermoleophilaceae > JACVRW01. Next base: position 10,856 of record DASUQG010000098.1, on the reverse strand, counting down.
CCGTGGAGACCGGCACCTTCCTCGAGATCAACGCCAACCCGGACCGCCGCGACCTGAACGACGTCTACGCCCGCGCCGCCGCGGAGGCCGGCGTGACGCTCGTGATCGACAGCGACGCCCACTGGCCCCGCACCCTCAAGAACATGCGCTACGGCGTGGCCACGGCCCGCCGCGCCTGGCTCACCGCGGACCAGGTGGCGAACACGCGCCCCTGGGACGCGCTGCGCAAGCTGCGCAAGCGCGGCGGCTAGGCAAGCGCCGCCGCCGGGCGCTTGCCTTCAGTCGAAGAAGGCAGGCGTTGCGGCCAGCAGAACCGGACGCGGTCCGGGACCGAAATCGTCGATGAGCACGTCAACCTTGCTACCGACGACATTGGATTTCAAGCGATATCCGCTCGCCTCCCGCGCCTCGGCGTCGTCCTCGAACGACTTGACTCCGACGAGACTTCGACCACAGGAGCGGCAGGCGTAGATGGTCACGTCCCCAATCTCGGACACGTGCATGGCAGGTAGCCGCTGCCCAGCGCCGCACTCGTCGCACGTCAGCCGGAATGCTCCTTCGGTGGGTGCTGGCGTGATTCCGGCTGCGGCGAACGCCTGGGAGACGCGCACGCCCTCGACCCTACATCGCTTATACAGAGAACGGCCACTTGCCTAGGCCGGCTCGGCTGGTTCCGTTGGCTCGATGCGGCGCAGCCCAGGTAGCCGGAGCAGCTTCGGGGGTCCGAACGGCGAGCTCTTGTCGAACCAGAACTCCACGCCGTCGCGGCCCTCGATGGCGGCCACCGCGCTCGACTCCCGCCGCAGCAGAAGCGCGACGAACAGGCAGAAGCCGGTGGCGATCACCGGCACCTGCGGCACGAAGAACCCCACGATCCCAGCCAGCACCGTGATGACCGCGAGCGGCCAGAGTCGGTTGAACATCACCGCGCCGGGCTCCTGCTCGGGCAGCGTGTTCGAGCGGCGCGCCTCGGCGAGCAGGCCCGCGATGCCGGCGCTCGCCTCGGGCCTGCGCCCGAGCCAGAGCCCCGCGAGGACCGCGACGCACCACCAGATCGCGGCCACGTAGACGAGCGTGGTGCTGTCCGAGCGCGCGGCTCCGACCACGGAGATCACCCCGAGCGCGGTGCCGGATGCCGCGAACAGCAGCACCGACAAGCGCAGGAAGTCCCGGAACCTCACGCGGCGTCCAGCTCGGCCAGCACCTGCTGGAAGCCCTCGATTCCGTCAACCACGAGGTCGGCCTGCTCGATGATCTCGGGCGGCCCCTCGTCGGAGCGCACCCCCACGCGCACGGCTGCCTCCAGGGCACCCTCCTCCACCAGCTTCGCGAGGGCGGAGAAGCCGTCGAGGTCCGTCACGTCGTCGCCGCCGAACAGCGCGGTCCGCGCGCCCGAGCTCAGCACGAGGTCCCGGACGGCCTGGCCCTTGTCCACCGGCACGGGGGGCCTGATCTCGAGCACCTTGCGGCCCCAATGGATCGCCAGCCCGGCCGTCTCCGCCTCCTGAGCCACGCCCTCCAGGATTGTGCGGGCCCTGTCCTCGTCCGGGGCGCCGCGCCAGTGGAAGGTCATGATCGGCCCCTTGTCCTCGATCCGGATGCGCATGGCGCGCAGCTCCGGCGTGTCGCGCTCAGCCACGAAGCCCTTCACCTGCCTCTCCCAGCTATTGAACGCCTCCAGCACGCGTGGCGTGCTCGATCCGGGCTCGAGCAGCTCGGCGCCGTGGGAGCCCGCGTACGCGACCCCGCCGACGCCCACGAGCCGCCGCACGTCGGCCACCGAACGGCCCGAGACGCACGCCACGCAGCCATAGCGGCGCGCGAGCCGGCCGAGCAGCCGCGATGTCTCCTCGGGCACGTGCGCGTCCTCCGGGCGGCTCACGATCGGAGCGAGCGTGCCGTCCACGTCGCAGAAGATCGCAGCGCGCTCGGGGTTCGCCGTCAAGGGACGAAGAGCCTCCAGCACGCGCCGTAGTATGCCCCGGTGCGCCTGGCCGCCATCGCCACCGTCGCGGGAGCGTTCTCGGGCCTGTTCGGAGTCGGCGGCGGGGCGATCATCGTGCCGCTGCTCGTGCTCTGGCTCGGCTACGAGCAGAGAGAGGCCACGGGCACCTCGCTCGCCGCGATCGTCCTGATCGCTGCCATGGCCGCCGCCGCCCACGCCGCGAGCGGCAACGTCGACCTCCCGAACGGACTGCTCATCGCCGCTCCCGCCATCGTGGGCGTGCTCGCAGGCACGGCGATCCAGCAGCGCATCTCCGAGCGTGTCGTGGCCGGTGCGTTCGTCGTCCTGCTGGTGGTGTCCGCCGCGGCGCTGGTCTTCTGATGGATCTCGTCGGGCTGCTCGCGCTCGGGTTCGCCGCCGGTCTGGCTGGCGGACTGCTCGGGGTGGGAGGAGGCGTGCTGTTCGTGCCCGCACTCGTGATCTTCGCCCACGAGTCCCAGCTCGAGGCCATCGCCACCTCGCTGGTGGCCGTCGTGCTGATGGCCCTCGTCGGCGCCTGGAGGCAGCGCGGATACGGCAACCTGCGCCTCCGCGACGGCCTCCTGATCGGTGTCCTCTCTCCCCTTGGGGTACTCGTCGGCGTGCTCCTGGCGAATGCGGTACCGGAGCGCGCGCTCGAGCTGTCCTTCGCCGCCGTCCAGCTCGGGTTCGCCTGGCAACTCGCGGGAAAGGCGGGACTGCGCTAGGTTGCAGCCCGGTGGAGATCCTCGATGTAGAGACCGAGGACCGCAACGGACTCGTGCATGTGGCCCTGAAGGGAGAGCTCGATCTCTCCACGGTGGCCAAGGTCCAGGACGAGCTGCGGAGAGTGGAGGCCGAAGAGCCACCCGTCGTCGTGCTCGACCTCTCCCGCCTGACCTTCCTCGACTCCACCGGCCTGCGCTGCCTCGTGACCGCCGACGAGCGCGCGCGAGACGCCGGACGCAGGGTCGTGATCGTGCGCGGGCCGGAGCCCGTGCAGCGCGTTTTCACCATCACGCGCCTCGAGGAGAGGCTCGAGATGGTGGACGACGCTTCCGCGGTTAGCTGACCCAGCGGGTTTCACAATTGCCCGAAAGGGTGATATGTGACACGTGACACCAGCCGTCCTGTTGGGGGAGCCGGCGGCTGAGTCTCCTGAGGCGCGGAGGCTCGAGGATGACCGGCTTCTATCGAGTTACCACAGGGAGGGGAATCTCGAGGCTCGTGACGAGCTCGTGGTTCGCTTCATGCCCCTGGCGCGGCAGCTCGCTGCCCGGTATCGGAACGCGGGCGAGCCCGTGGAAGATCTCGTGCAGGTGGCCTGCGTGGGCCTCATCAAGGCGGTGGATCGCTACGACCCGGATCGCGGCAACGGCTTCACCCGCTACGCCGTCCCCACGATGTTGGGTGAGATCAAGCGCCACTTCCGGGACAAGGGCTGGTCCGTGCACGTCCCGCGCGCGACCCAGGAGCTCGTGCTCAAGGTGGGCGAGGCGCTCGGCACCCTGCCGGCCAAGATCGGCCGCTCGCCGACCCCGCGTGACGTGGCCGAGGCCGTCGGAGCGCCGGTGGAGGACGTACTCGAGGCGATGGAGGCTGCCACCGCGTACGAGGCGGTGTCCCTCGATGCCCCGCGGCCTGGCAGCGGCGAGGAGGACAGCTGGACGCTCGGCGAGTCGCTTGCCGATGACGAGCTGGGCTACGAGCGCGTCGAGATCGGCGAGACCCTGCGCGGCACGCTCGACGCGCTGCCGGCCCGCGAGCGGCTGATTCTGCGTTTGCGCTTCAAGGAGGACCTGACCCAGGCCGAGATCGCGGAGCAGGTGGGCGTGTCGCAGATGCACGTGTCGAGACTGCTGCGGCGGTCTCTTGACCGGCTCTCCGCGGCGGGCGCGGCGGCGGCGTAGCATGCGCCGGGTGGCGCAGGAGCTCACCTCTCGCCCCGAGGTGGCCGCACTGCTCGCCCGCGGCGAGGAGCGCGGCTGCGTGAACCTTTCGGAGTTCGACGAGCTCGTGCAGACCCTCGAGCTGATGGACGACGACGTCGATGCGCTCGAGGCCTACCTGGACGCGCACGGCATCGACATCGGCGACGACTGCGGGCGTTCGAACGTTGAGCCCACCACGTTCCGCAACGGCGAGCTGGCGGCCGCCACCACGGACGCGCTCCAGCTGTTCCTGAACGAGATCCGGCGCTACCCGCTGCTCACCGCGGACCAGGAGGTGGAGCTCTCCAAGCGCATCGAGCAGGGCGATCTCAGCGCGAAGGAGCGCATGATCAACTCGAACCTGCGCCTCGTGGTGTCGATCGCGAAGAAGTACCAGGGGCAGGAGCTGTCGCTGCTCGACCTGATCCAGGAGGGCATCTTCGGCCTCATCCGAGCGTCCGAGAAGTTCGACTGGCGCAAGGGCTACAAGTTCTCCACCTACGCGACCTTCTGGATCCGCCAGGCCATCCAGCGCGGACTCGCGAACAAGGCCCGCACGATCCGGATTCCCGTGCACATCGGGCAGCGCGAGCGCAAGATCGTCCGCGCGGAGCGCGAGCTCTCGGCCAAGCTCGGACGTGAGCCGACCGACGAGGAGATCGCCGCGGCGGCCGAGCTGCCGCTCGACCAGGTGGACGAGGTCCGCGAGGCGGCCCGCACGGTCACGAGCCTTGATCGGCCGATCGGCGAGGAGGGCGATACCGCTTTGGGGGACGTCCTCGAAGCGGGTGCCCCGCCCGTCGACCACGAGGTCGAGGTCAGCCTCAGCGAGGAGCTGCTGAGGCGCACGATCGAGGAGCTTCCCGAGACCGAGCGCGACGTGATCAGGCTGCGCTTCGGGTTCGAGGACGACGACCCCCAGCCGCTCAGGGAGACCGGGCGTCGCCTCGGGCTATCGGCGGAGCGGGTCCGCCAGATCGAGTCACGCGCGCTGAAACGGCTGGCGATGCGCCGCGAACTCGAAGCGCTGCGCGAAGTGGCCTAGACAACTAAGGGCCAACCGTCTCCGTGCTGCGTCCCCCACAGGTCCGCCACTCGGCTCCGGATGGCCCTTTCGGGTCCGCTACCCAGCCGCGCGCACCCGAAACTCCGGCACGGGCACGTCTGGCGTGCGCACGATGCCGAGCGCCCCGACGGCGAAGTGGAGCCCGGGCGCGAAGCGCGCCGGCCTGCCGTCGCCCTCGGGGGAATAGCGCTCGCGCTCGTCCAGTAGCTGCAGGACCCAGCGGCAGATAGGTGCCTGGGGGGCGTCGTCGCCCACGTCGCAGGCGAGCCGGACGAGCGCCAGCGTCTCAGTCGGCTCGACGCCGTGGAACATCTGCCCCAGGGCGCTCATCAGGAACGAGTAGACGCGGTCGAGCAGCGGATCGTGCGGCAGGTGCCCCGCCCCCGGCGCCGGACCGAGGTCGAGCGGGTCCTCGCCGTTCACGAGCCGCAGCGCCTGGCCGCCCAGCACGGCGCGTGTCTGCTCCGCGTCGAGCCCCGCCTGGAGCGCGTTGCGCGCCGCCATGACCGTGGCCCAGGTGGGCGAGCCGTAGGGCGCGTCGCTCGCCATCAGGATCTGGCCGGGCGCCACGAGCGCGAACAGCGCCTGCACGTCGCTCGGCGCCCACCAGGAGGTGTCGAAGAACAGGTTCGGATGGTCGCCCGACACCCGCCAGATCCACGCCAGGTCCGAGATCCCGGCGTGGGCGAGGATCAGGCGCATGTCCGGGTGGCGTGTGCAGGCCTCCACGGCATTCCTCCCGAGCGCCGGGATGCCGCGCCCGGCGTGGACCATCACCGGCAGCCGCCGCTCGCCGGCGAGTGCGAAGACCGGCTCCAGGGCCGGGTGGTCGAGCGTGAACTGCTCGGCCCGCGGATGCAGCTTGATCCCGCGCGCGCCGCGCCCCAGCGCGCGCTCCAGCTCGGAGAGCGGGTCGTCGCTCGGGTCGAGCCTGGCGAACGGGAACAGCCGGCCGCCGCTCCGCTCCGCCTCGTCGATCACCATGTCGTTCGCCGCCGAGTAGCCGTCGAGCTCGTGCATCGGGAAGACGAACGCGCGGGCGCCGATCTGCTCGAGCGCCCCTGTCAGCTGCTTGCTGCTGCACGAGTAGCCGTCGGGGTCGTTGAACCCGATGTGCGTGTGCGCGTCGAGCGGCTCGATGTCCGGCACCGCCTCGCGCACGGGGTCGAGCCACGGCAGCATGCCCGAATCGGGGATCACGCCGGTTGAGACTACTCAGCTTGTTTGGAGCAGGAAGTGGTCCGGCTCGCCGCCCTCGCGCACGAGCGAAAGCGTGCCCACGATCGGCACCAGGAGGCCCTGAGCGTGGACGTAGCCGGTGTTGATCTCGAACGACTCGGCGCGGCCCTCGAGCATGTCCTTCAGCTGCTGCCGGTGCTTGTCGAGGTTCGCCCGGTCCATCACCGGCGGCCATACGGCCTGCTGGAACTCGGCCTCGGTGTAGCCCACGAGGTCCGCGAACGCCGGGTTGAGCGCCTGGAAGCGTCCGTCCAGCGCGATCGTCGCCATCGGCTGGCTGACGTCGTCGAATCCGGGCTGCTCCTCGCGCTTCGGGCCGCTCTCGCGGCTCGCGAACAGCGGGCGGCGCGGGTCGGCGCCGGCCGGAGCCGCTGCCGGGGCCGCCGCATGGCCGTTCTCCTGGGCCGCTGGGGTGGGGGCCTGCTGCATCGGCGGCGCCTCCGCGCCGGCCTGCGGCTCGTAGGGGCTGATCACGCGCCGCTCCTCGGGATGGCCATGCCTCGAGGCCTCGGCCTCGTCGGCCGCCTGGCGCGCCGCGGCGGCGGCGTTCTCCGCCTCCGCGGCTGCCTCGCGGGCGCGCTCGGCCTCGCGCTCGACTGCGGCAGCCGCCTCGGTGAGCGTCCGAGCGGTCTCCTCGACGGAACCGGCCTGCTCCCCTGCGCGCGAGGCGTGACGGTCGGCGTCAGCTGCCGCCTCGCCCGCCCTCGCCACGTGACGCTCGGCGGCCGTTACGGCCGCGATCGCACGGTCGGCGTGCTGCTCGACCGCGCCGGCACGGTTCTCGGCGCGCGCGACCTTTGCCTCCACCTCGGCGGCCACCTCTGCGCTGCGCTGCACCGCGGCCTGGACGTCGCTCGCACTGGCCTCCACGCGCTCGGCGTTGCGCTCCATCGCCCCTGCGGTCTCCTCCGCGCGCTCGATGTTGCGCTCCACCGCGGCGGCGGCCTCGTCGGCTCGGGCGATGTCCCGCTCGATCCGGCTGGCGATCTCGTCGCCGCGCGCGATCGCCTCCTGAGCGCGCTCGGCGGCCTGCTCGGCGCGCTCGGCGCCCGCCCGCTGCTCCGCTGAGGCCTGTACGACGCGGTCGACGTCGCTCCGGACACCGGATGCGGCCTGCTCGGCACGGGAGGCATGCGCCTCGACGGCGCTCACCGCGGTCTGCGCGCGGTTGGCGTGCGCCTCGGCGGCGGACACCGCCTCGCCGGCGCGGCTCGCATGGGCCTCCACCGCTCCCACGATCTCCTTCGCGCGGTTGCTGTGGGTCTCGACCGCGGCCAGCGCCTGCTCGGCCTGCGCGGCGCGGGCGTTCATCGCCTCCGCGGTCTGGCGAGCGCTGCTGACCTCGCCCTCGATGCCGGCGAGCGCCTCCTCGGCGCGGGCGGCGCGCTGCTCGACATCGGTGATGGTCTCGGCCGCGCGCACCGCCTGAGCCTCGGCCGCGCTGGCGGCGTCCTCGGCGCGGCTTGCGCGCGCCTCCGCCTCGCTGGACGCGTCCGAGGCGCGCGTGGAGTGGCTGCGCGCGGCGTCGGCGGCCTGCTCGGCGAGGGCTGTAAGCCGCTCGACCGCCGCGACCGCGTCCGGGGAGAGGGCGGCGCCGTCGCCCTGCCCGGGCGCCACCGTGGCGCCGCCGGCCCGAAGCTGAGCCAGCTCCTGGCGCAGCTCACCGACCAGCGTGCGCGCCTCGTCGGCACGCTCGTGCTCGTCCGCGACGGCGCGCTGGAGCGCCTCCAGCTTCGCGTGCGTGTCCGCGAGGTCCCCCGAGCGCACGCGCTGCTCCTCGATGCGCTCGCCCGCGAGCGACTCGAGCTTCGCGCGCACGGCGTCGAGCTCGGCACGGAGCTCCTGCTGCTGCTCGGCCTGCGCGCGCGCCTCGGCCAGCTCGGCGGCAAGGTGATCGTCGCGCCGCGAGACCTCGCGCAGCTTCTCGTCGCGCTCGGCCGCGGCCTCGGCGAGCGCGCTCGCGAGCTCGTCGATGCGCGCCTGTGTCTGCTCCAGCACGCCGCTCAGATCCGCCGCGCCGCTCGCCGTGGCGAGCGCCTGCTCGAGCCCTTCGAGCCTGCTCTGGGTGGCCTCCAGCTGCTCGCGCAGCTCCGCGGGCGGCTCCCCGGCCTCGGCACCCTCGAGCGCTGCGACGCGCTCGCGCATCTCCTCCAGCTCGCCCTGGAGCCCGGAGTCGGCGCTGCGCGCCAGCTCGCGTGCGAGCGCCTCGACGCGCTCGCGCATGTCGGTGAGGGCGGTTTGGAGGCTGGCGTCCTCGTCGGCGCGCGTGCTCGCCTTGCCAAGTGTGGTCTCCAGCTGCTCCACGCGCGTGCGGGTGTCGCGCAGCTCGGATTCGAGCCGGCGCCGCTCGTCGCCCGCTCCGCGCTCCTTGCGCAGCTCGGCCTCGAGCGCCTCCACCTTCTCGCGCGTCGCGCGCAGCTCGGTCACCGTCGCGCGCGTCTCCTCGAGCTGGGCGCGCGGGTGCTCCTGGGCCTGCGGCGTGCCCGCGAGTTCTCGCTCGAGGCGCTCCACCAGCTCGCGCGTCTCCTCGAGGGTGGTGCGCGAGCGCTCGCGCTCCTCACGCGCTTCGTCGGCCTGCCCCCGCAGCTCGTCGAGCGCGCGCCGGGTGTCGGCCAGGCCGGTCCCGAGCTCGACGATGCGCTCGGACGCCTCGGCCAGCCGGCCGCGTGCCGCCTCGGCCTGCTCGCGCGCTTCCTCGAGCTCGGCGGTCGTCCCCTCAAGCGCGCGCTCGAGGTCCTCCGAGCGTCCCAGCGCCGCCTCCACCGCGTCCGCGATCTGACCCGCGGCGGCGGCCGTGGCCGCACGGTTCGCGTCGTCCTCCTCGTCCTCCGCGGTCGTCACCGGTTCCGGCGGCTCGATCAGCGGACGGAAGGCCACGATCGTCCCGGCGGCCAGGTCCTCGTCCTCGAGATGCGCGTCGCCGCGCATCGCGCCGTTGATCCAGTCCACGACCGTGCGATGGCTGCGCTGGAGCTGGCGCAGCGCGTTCCCGCGCGGCGCGGCGATCTCGAGCGCCTCCAGGAAGCCGTTGAACTCGAGGCTCTGGCTCATCCCCACGGGGATGAACGTGAGCGTCAGCTCGAGCTCGGTGCCGTCCTTACGCCGGGCAACCGTCTGCACAACGCCGCCGTACTGGGGCAGATCCCCCGCCACGGCGAGCGTCTCGACGAGCGGGCGGCCGAGCATGCGCGCGGCGGGCCAGCCGAAGAGCTCCTCGGCGGGGCGGCTCCAGCGCGTGACGGCGCCGTCCCGGTCCGTGAGCACGAAGCGGGCATCGACGAGCTGGCGCAGCAGCTCCTCAACGGCCTCCGCCTGGGCGGTCGCGGGACTCGACTCGTTCTCGGACACCTCCCAGACCCTGTCGGCGCGCGCGGGGGCCGACACAAGGCCTGAATGGAGACCTGTGGTCTATTCGTCCAGGCCGATTCCGTGCTCGAGAGCGCCCTTTACGCTCGCATCCAGAGCGTTCAGGCGGTACAGCGCAAGCGCCTCCGCCGAGCGGAAGCGCCGCCCCGGCAGGGCGTCGGCACCGTGGTGGGCCAGGATGCAGTGTGAGAGAGCGTGCAGCTTCGCCTCCGGGAAGTCCTCGAGGCGGCGTGCCCGCTCGGACACGAGCTGCTGGCCGAGCGTCAGATGGCCCACGAGCGCGCCCACCTCGCTGAGCGCAATCTCGGCTCCGAGGTCGAACTCGAGCGTCTTGCCGACGTCGTGTAGGAGTGCGGCGCTCAGGAGCAGGTCGGAGTTCAGCCGTGGGTGAAGCGCGCAGGTCTCGAACGCCAGCGTCCCGACGGCGACCGTGTGCTCGATCAGGCCGCCGAGGTAGGCGTGATGACCCGAGCGAGTACAGGGCGCGCCCCGGAACTCGGCGCGGAACGCGTCGTCTCCGAGGAAGGCGTCGAGCAAACGGCGGTAGTCCGCGTCGTACACCTCGCGCGAGAGGTGCTCGAGGAAGCCGTCCAGCTCCTCCATGTCGCGGTACGCCACGGGCAGGAACTCGGCCGGGTCGCTCGCATCCGCCTGCGCGCGCCTGATCGTCTTCAGCTCCACCTGGAGCTCGTCGCGGAAGCGCTCCACCCGTCCGCTGACGCTCACCAGGTCGCCGCGCTCGAACTGCGCCGCCAGGAAATCTGCGTCGCGGAATGCGCGGCCCGGGATGGCGCCCGTGCGGTCGCGCAGCTCGACCGCGAGGTACGGCGATCCGTTCCTGGCCGTGAGACGGTCCTTGCGCGTGCAGGCGAACACGCCCTCGACCTCGCCGCCGGCTCTGAGCTCAGCGATGGTCACGGCTTCAATCGTGATCGCAGGATCGGACGTCGGGTACCGTGAGGTTGATGAGCGATGTGATCTGGCGGGAGCGGCCCGAGCTGCGTGCACCGGTGATGGTGTGCGCCTTCAGAGGCTGGAACGACGCCGGGGAGGCGGCCACCGCGGCGCTCTCCTACATCCGCGGCTCCTTCGAGGCGCGCGAGGTTGCCGAGATCGATCCCGAGGACTTCTACGACTTCACGGCGGTACGTCCCAGCGTGAAGCTCACCGAGGGCAGCATGCGCGAGATCGAGTGGCCGGAGAACTCGTTCTCGGTGGCCCCGGTTCCCGGCGCGGAGGGCGACCTCGTGATGCTCCAGGGCGTGGAGCCGTCGCTGCGCTGGCGGCGCTT
>DASUQG010000097.1:0-6115 GCA_036280695.1 Thermoleophilaceae bacterium | reverse complement strand
CGCGGCCCGCGCGGGGGTGCGCGGCGCCGTAATCGTCCCGGAGGGGAAGATCGCGACCGGAAAGCTCGCGCTGGCCCTCCTGCACGGGGCGCGCGTGGTCGCCCTCCGCGGCAACTTCGACGAGGCGCTCGCGCTCGTGCGCGAGTTGGCGGACCGGCACCCAATCGCGCTAGTGAACTCGGTGAACGAGTTCCGAATCGAGGGGCAGAAGACGGGCGCGTTCGAGGTCTGCGACGAGCTCGAGGAGGCCCCGGACGTGCTCTGCATCCCGGTCGGGAACGCCGGCAACGTGACCTCGTGGTGGAAGGGCTTTCAGGAGTACGGAACCGCGCCGAGCATGCACGGCTACCAGGCCGAGGGCGCGGCGCCGCTCGTGCACGGGGCGCCCGTGGAGAACCCGGAGACGGTGGCGTCGGCGATCCGGATTGGTAACCCGGCGCGCTGGGAGGACGCGATGAACGCGTTCACCGCCTCGCGTGGCGAGGTGCGGGCGGTATCCGACGCCGAGATCCTGGACGCGTACACGCTGCTCGGCGCGCGCGAGGGCGTGTTCTGCGAGCCGGCCTCCGCGGCGTCGGTGGCTGGGCTGCTCAAGTACGGCGCCGAGGGCCGGGTCGTGTGCGTGCTCACGGGGCACGGGCTGAAGGACCCGCAGACCGCGATGAACCGGGCGGCGAGCGTGGTCCCGTGCGAGCCGGACATCGAGAGCGTCGAGCGCGCGGTCCTGGGATGAGGGGCGCGCGGTGAAGCGGCGCCGCCTCGTTCGCGCGCCGGCCTCGTCAGCGAACCTCGGTCCCGGCTACGACGTGCTGGCCGCCGCGCTGTCGCTCCACCTCGAGCTCGAGGTGGAGGAGACGGGCGAGTTCTTCGTGCACAGCGACGTTCCCGGCATCCCCAGCGATCGCAGCAACCTCTGTGTGCAGGCGTTCGAGCGCCTGCACTCGGCCGACGGCGTCACGTTCCAGATCCACTCGGAGATCCCATCCGCGGCGGGCCTCGGCTCGAGTGCGGCGGCAATCGTGGCGGGACTCGCCGCCGCCGACCATATGTACGAGCTCGACGCGCCGCTCTTCGAGCTCGCGGTGGACCTCGAGGGCCACCCCGACAACGTGGCGGCGGCGCTCCACGGCGGCTTCGTGATCTGCCCGGGCCCGGGGGAGGAGCCCGTGCGCTTCGACCCGGCGCCCGGCCTCGAGGGCGTGGTGGCGATCCCCGATCACGAGGTCGCGACCGCCGAGGCGCGCGCCGCGATGCCGGCCGAGGTTCCGCTGTCGGAGGCCGTTCACAACGTCGGGCATGCGGCTCTGCTGATGCTCGGTCTCGCGAGGGACGACTTCAGCCTGATCGGCCGCGGGCTGCGCGACCTCGTGCACCAGCCCCGCCGCCGCTCGCTCTACCCGCGCTCGATGGAGCTGCTGGAGCGCGCCGAGGAGCTGGGCGCGGTGGGAGCGACGATCTCCGGCGCTGGGCCCACCGTGCTGTTCTGGTGCCACTGGCAGCAGACCGGCGGCCTGGTCGAGCGCCTGAAGTCGGAGGCGCCCGACTGCGAGGTCCGCCGCGTGACCTTCTCACCAGGCGGCGCGGACGTGCGCGAGCTGTAGCGTGGCCTCCGTGAGCGATCGGATCCACGCGGCCGGCGGGGTGGTGATGCGCGACGGCCAGGTCGCGGTCGTCCACCGGCCCCGCTACGACGACTGGACCCTCCCCAAGGGCAAGCTCGACTCGGGCGAGTCCTTCGAGGAGGCGGCCCTGCGCGAGGTGGAGGAGGAGACCGGTGTGCGCGGCGTCCTCGTCCGCGAGCTACCCGCGACGGCCTACCGCGCGGCCGGCCGGCCGAAGGTCGTGCGCTACTGGCTGATGGACGTCGAGCACGAGGCTTCGTTCGTGCCCAACGACGAGACCGATCAGCTGCGCTGGGTCACGCCCGACGAGGCCCTGCGGCTGCTCACATACGACCGCGATCGGGACGTTTTGAGGTCCTTGGGCCGCAGTTGATGCGCTAGCGGCGCGGGCGGCCCCCGCCGGGAACGCTGCCCAGGTGAAACGCCTCGGAGAGGAAGCGGCCCGAGTTGTCGTGCGGGGGTTGGAGGCCGAAGAGGCCCATCACCGTCGGAGCGACGTCCACGTTCTCCGCCTGGCCGGGGTTCGCGAGCGTGTCGTCGAACATCGCGTCCCTGCTCCCGGCGAGTGACTGCGACCGGACCAGTTTGCCGCCGCCGATCACAGCGAAGAAGTTGTCGCGCGTCTGCGGGCCGCCGTGGTTGCCGACGATCGGGTTGTCGAATACGCCGGGATCGGAGAAGGCGCCGCCCGGGTCGTGGGTCACGACGAGATCGCCGCTTCGCGGCCCCGCCAGGCGCCAGCCGGGGTGTGCTCCAGCCAGCGTGAACGCGGTTCCGCCATCGGCCGGGTTCGGCTCGCGGTAGAGGGCCTCGTTCACGCCGTCCGTGGCGAGCGCGCGCTCGCGCATCCGCCGCAGCAGCTCGAAGCGCCCCTCCGCGCGGCGGTTCGCCAGGTAGACCGTGTCGACGCTCCCGTCCTGCACGACCACGAAGTCGTCGCTCGCCACCCCCGCGCTCTCGAACGCGCTGGTCAGGTTCGTCTTCTTCAGCGTCGTGTCCATCGAGTGGTCGGACAGCAGCACCAGGACCGTCCGCTCCCACTCTCCACGCGCGCGCAGTTCGCCGACGAGGCGCTCGATCTGGTCGTCGGCCTGTGCGATCGCAGCGTCGTAGGCCGTCCCGGTGCCGAAGCCGTGCCCGGCGCTGTCGACCTGGGGCAGGTTCACGAACGTGAAGTCGGGTCGGCGCGCCGCCGGGCCCACGCCCTCGCGGATCGTGCGGACGACCTCGTCCATCACGGTCCTGTCGTCGATCGCGTAGCCGGTTGCCGGGTTGATCGGTACCTGCCCGCAGTAGGAGTCGTCGTCGGCCCCTGACGAGCACGGCGCCCAGAGGTGGTCCACGGATCCGTCGGCAAAGATGCGCCCGAGCTTCGGCTTGCCGAATATCGCGGCCGTGAGGAGTCCGTCCGGGTTGCCCTGGCGCTTGATCGCCTCGAAGACCGTCTCGGCGAGCGGGCAGTTGGCGTTCTCCCCGCTGGTCACGGTCGGGGGCTGGGTCTCGTCGACGGGACCGGTGGCCTGGCAGGAGTCCTCGTTCTCGAGCGGCGCGTAGAGCGCGAACTTGTTGCCCGGGATGCCCGAGGCGTCGCCGTAGGCGCCGGTCATCATCGCCAGGTGGTTGGGGTTCGTCTCGGCGATCATCACCGAGCGCGACTCGCGGTAGTAGGTGGCGCGCTCGGCGAGCAGGGAGGAGATGAAGGGCGCCTTGCCGTCGTCCACGCGGTCGCCGTCGAGGCCGTCGATCACGACCGCGTACACGATCGGACGCTGTACACGCGCCTGCGCCGGCGCGGCAGCCAGCGCTGCCGCAAGGATCACTCCGACGACCGCTCCCCACCGCATCGGCGGCCACCATAGAGGAGCAGACCAGGTCGACGCGCCGGTTCCCGGCGCTAGGCGGTCGCGAGCTCGGGCCGGCGATCGGCCCAGGGGCGGGCGGCCTCGAGCTGCGCCGCGAGCGAGAGCAGCGTGGCCTCGTCGGCGGGCCGGCCCGCGAGCTGGATCGAGGTGGGAAGCCCGTCGTCTCCGTGGAAGAGCGGCACCGAGATCGCGGGCTGGCCCGTCACGTTGAAGAGCGCGGTGTACGGCGTGAAGCGCCCGGAGCGCCCGAAGTCCTCCCACGGATCATCACTGCATGCGTCGATCTCGCCGATCGCCACCGGGCGCTCGGCGAGGCCGGGGGTGAGGACCACGTCGTAGCTCTCCCAGAGGGCGATGATCCCGCGCGAGATCGCAGTGAGCTGGGTGCGCGCGAGCAGGTAGTCGAGCGCGCTGCGCTCGCGGATTCCCTCCCAGAAGGTCCAGGACAGCGGTTCCACGAGGTCGGGGCTGGGCTCGCGGCCAGTGACCAGGCCGCCGAAGTGGATGCCCATGGCGATTGGGGTCCCAAAGACAGCAGTGAAGACTGCGAGGAGGTCTTGGTCGCCCCACGGCGCCGCCACCTCCTCGACCTCGTGGCCGAGCTCGGTGAGGAGCTGCGCGGCATCGTGAACGGCCTGCTCGCAGAGGGGATCGAGCGGGGCCTCGATGGGCGCCCCGGTCGTGTAGGCGATGCGCAGCTTGCCCGGGTCGCGTGCGGC
The DNA here is from genome assembly GCA_036280695.1 of Thermoleophilaceae bacterium. Lineage (GTDB taxonomy): Bacteria > Actinomycetota > Thermoleophilia > Solirubrobacterales > Thermoleophilaceae > JACVRW01. The sequence goes on along the minus strand of DASUQG010000097.1, from coordinate 1,912 downwards.
CGCCGAGGCAAATGGCTCGGAAGGGGGTGGCGCCCAGGTCGCGTCGCCGAGCTCGTAGCCGGCGAGGATGTCGAGCAACGAGGCGGTGTCCGCGACGGTCCTGGTCAGGACCCCGTCCTGTACGAGGAAGTCGTCGCCCAGGTCTGGGCCGCGGGAGATGCGCCCGCGGGCCGGCTTCAGCCCCACGAGACCGCAACACGACGCCGGGATCCGGATCGAGCCGCCGCCGTCGGCGGCGTGGGCGAGCGGCAGCATGCCCGCCGCCACGGCCGCGCCGGACCCGCCGCTCGATCCGCCCGGGGTGCGGCCGGTGTCCCACGGGTTCCGGACGGGCCCGAAGCGCCGCGGCTCCGAGACCGGCAGGATCCCGAACTCAGACATGCTGGTCTTGCCAACGATCACGAAGCCGGCGTCGCGAATCCGCCGCACGACGAAGGCGTCGTGACCGGGAACGAAGTCGCCGAAGATGTCCGACGCCATCGTGTAGGGCATCCCCGCGACCGGCATGGTGTCCTTGATCGCGATCGGAACGCCGGCGAACGGACGCGGATCGTCGGCGCTGATGTTCTCGGCGGCCGCGAGGGCGCCCTCGGCGTCGACGTGGGTGAATGCGTTGATGGTGGGCTGAAGCGCCTCGATCCGATCGAGCGCAGCGCCGACCAGCTCGGCCGAGCTGATCTGACCCGTATGGATGAGCGTGGCCAGCTCGGTAGCGGGCTTGAATAGAAGCTCCGACACGGGTGGCGAGACTAACCGTTGTGGCGGTTTCGGCGCTTACAGCAGCGGTGACGGGGGCGAATTCGATGGGGTGGGCGCTTTCCATTGCGAGATGGAAAGGGAAAGCGCCCAACCCACGCTTGGGGAGCTTGCGCGGCGGCAGTGGGGTGTGGTTACGCGCGCGCAACTCGCCGGGCTCGGGTTCCGTGATCGCGGCGTCGCGGACTGGATTCGGAGCGGCCGGCTCCACCGCCTTTATCGCGGTATTTACGCGGTCGGCCACGATCGGCTGAGATTGGAGGGGCGCTGGCTGGCCGCGGTGCTCGCCTGCGGACCGGGTGCAGTGTTGTCTCACCGAGACGCAGCGGTCCTGTGGGACCTGCGGCAAAGTCACTCGGCGTACATCGACGTGACAGTGCCGTCGCGGAATGGGCGTCGGAGGCAACACGGGATTCGGCTGCACCGGACGAGTCGGCTGCGGCCGGAGGAGGTCGCCGTCCTGAACGGAATCCCGGTGACGGCCGTGGCGCGGACCCTGCTCGACCTCGCCGATGTCCTCGAAAGACAGGCATTGAAAAGGGTGATCACCGAGGCCGAATACCTGAACCGCTTCGACATGACCGCCATCAATGCTGTCGTTCAAAACAACCCGGGCCGCAGAAGCGCCAAGTTGATGGCGGCGGCGGGAGCGCGGCGCCACCGGACGCGCTCCATGCTGGAGCAGCGCTTCCTGGCGTTCCTCGAGCGGCACGGGGTCGAAGAGCCCCAGACCGGCGTCTGGATCGAGGGCTACGAGGCGGACTTCGTATGGACGCGGGCGGGCCTCGTCGTAGAACTCGACGGCTTTGCCGCGCACAAGACGCGCTCCACCTTCAATGCCGATCGATTGCGTGACCGCCGACTCTGGCGGGCGGGGCTACGCACGATGCGGCTGACGAGTGAGGCGCTGGACGACGAGCACCCCGTGCTAGACGACCTCGCTCACGCAGGCGTCAACGTGCCGAGCCGCTCGCGCGCCTCGTCGAAGCCGCCCAGGCGCTCGAGGACCTCGCCCGCCAGCGTCAGGTAGTCGCTGCCGAGGTCGGGGGCGTAGTCCAGGATCGATACGCCGCGCTCCGCCGACTCCGCGTAGCGCACGCTGCGCCGCACCACGGTGTCGAAGACCTTCTCGCCGAAGCGCTCCTTCAGCTGGGTC
>DASUQG010000096.1:0-4753 GCA_036280695.1 Thermoleophilaceae bacterium | reverse complement strand
GCCAGCACGACCATCCGCCTGGCGATGAAGCGCGGGTCCTCGCCGCCCTCGATCATCGCGGCGAGGTAGAGCAGCGAGGCGTCCGGGTCCGAGCCGCGGGTGGACTTGATCCAGGCGGAGATGAGGTCGTAGTGGAGGTCGCCGCCCTTGTCGTAGAGGATCGCGCTGCGCTGGAGCGCGTCCTCGGCCACGCGGAGCGTGACCACGCCGCCCTCGCCGACCGTCTCGCAGGCGAGCTCGAGCGCGGACAGCGCGGTGCGGGCGTCGCCCGCCGACCGCGCCGCCAGGAACTCGAGCGCGTCGTCCTCCACGCGCGGAGCGCCGGGGATGCCCCGCTCGGCACCTAGCGCGCGGCGGAGCAGCGCCAGCACGTGCTCCTCCGTGAGGGAGCGCAGCTCGTAGATCCGGCAGCGCGACAGCAGCGCCGAATTGACCTCGAAGTACGGGTTCTCGGTGGTGGCGCCGACGAGGATCACGGTCCCGTCCTCCACCGCCGGGAGCAGCGTGTCCTGCTGCGCCTTGTTGAAGCGATGGATCTCGTCGAGGAAGAAGATCGTGCGCTCGCCGCTCGCCTGGAGGCGGTGCTGGGCCCGCTCGATCACCTTCCGGACCTCCGCCCGGCCGGCGTTCACGGCTGACTCCTCCTCGAACAGCGCGCGGGCGTTCACGGCGAGCAGCCGCGCGAGCGTGGTCTTTCCTGTGCCCGGCGGGCCGTACAGGATCATCGAGTGCGGGCGGCCCTCCTCGATCGCCACGCGCAGCGCGGAGCCGCGGCCGAGCAGGTGCTCCTGGCCGACGAACTCGCCCAGCGACGCCGGGCGCATCCGGGCTGCCAGCGGCTGGTCTGCGAGCTTCCTGGAGTCGGGTCCGCTGGGCGCGTCCTCGGTCTCGAATAGCTGCTCTTCCATTGAGCCGATTCTCGCAGCGCCAGCCGCGGATGAGGCGCGCCTTCGGTTCGTACTTGCATTTCGCTGAACAGCTTGTACAGTCATCGTATGACGACGACGATCCAGACCCCAGAGACGATCATCGACGGCCCCTTTGGAGTTGAGATGCTCGTGAGGAGCGAGGACGCGGGCGGCCGCTTCGGCCTCGTGGAGCACCCGATCGCGCCGCGCGCCCTCGCCGGCCCCATGCACGTCCACGAGCACGAGGACGAGTACTCGTACGTGCTCGAGGGCGAGGTCGGCTTCCAGGTCGGTGACGACGTCTTCACCGCGGGCCCCGGCCAGCTCGTGGCGAAGCCGCGGGGCATCTGGCACGGCTTCTGGAATGCGGGCGATGCACCCGCCCGCGTGCTCGAGGTCATCTCCCCCGGAGGCTTCGAGAACTACTTCGCCGAGCTGGCTCCGCTGCTTAAGCCCGAGCGCGACATCGAGGGCATCGCGCGCGTCCAGAAGAAATACGGGCTCCAGATGGACTTCAGCTCGATCGAGCGGCTCAGCCGCGAACACGGGCTAGGAAGCCCGCCAGCGCGGTAGCGCACTCCGCGGGCGCGTCCTCCCACACGAAGTGGCGCGCGCCCTCCACCACCACGAGCTCCGTGTCCGGCAGCTCCCGCTGGAAGCGGTGGGCGCCGGCCACGGGCGCGAACTCGTCGTCCTCGCCCCAGAGCAGGAGCGTGGGCACGCCGAGCGCGGCCAGGTCGTAGCCCTCGAGCTTCGCGAAGTCGCCGGAGCGGTACAGCTCGAGCTGGCCGCGGCGGCGGGTCTCGTCCGCGTAGCCCTTCCAGTACTCGGCGATCGCCTGGTCGCTCATCCCCGAGCTCGCCCCGCGCAGCATCGCCGCGAAGCCGTCCCGGTCGATCGCGTCGATCAGCTGCTCGCCGGTGCCGGGCTCGCGCAGCGCCTGGGCCATGCCGTGCCACTTTCCGTCCGGGAAGAAGCCGGTGGAGCTGATTACCAGCGCCCGGATCGCCTCTGGGTGCTCGCAGGCCCATCGCAGCCCCACCAGGCCGCCCCAGTCGTGGACCACCAGGACGCAGCTCTCGATGCCGAGCTCGCGGCGGAAGCGCTCGACCGACTCCACGTGGCGCTCCCAGGTGGCGGGCGGGTGCGGCTCGGAGTCGCCGTAGCCGGCGAAGTCGGGCGCAACGGCGCGCCAGCCGGCGTCCGCCACGGCAGGCATCAGCTCGCTCCACATGAACGACGACTCGGGGAAACCGTGCAGAAGCAGGACCACCGGCGCGTCGCCCGAACCCGCCTCGCGGTATGAGAGTCCGGCGGCTGGCACTACCCTGAGCTTATGACCGCGCCTGTTCCCGAGGACAAGCTGCGCCTTGGAGGCATGGCGCTTCGCAACGGATTGCTGGTGCACGGCCCGACGCACTGGGCCGCGGCGGTGCGCACCGACGCCGGCGAGCTGAAGGTGGCGTCGGGCCGCAAGCCCGACCTCGGAGGCAGGGCCTCCGAGCGACTGCCCGGCATCCGCGGCGTCGTGAAGCTGGCGGAGGCCATGGCGGTGATTCCGCTCGTGAAGCGCGCGCTGCCCGAGGCACGGCTGCCGATGCAGGACCTCAAAACGCTCGGCACGATGGGCGCGGCTGCGCTGGGCGGGCAGGCGATCCGCAGGTCTCCCGGTGTCGGCCGCGAGGCCGCGGTGGCCCTGGTGAGCCTCGCACCCGCACTGCTCGCGCTGCGCAGCGGTGACCTCGCGGCGTACCACGGCGTCGAGCACAAGGCAATCGCGGGATACGAGGAGGGCGCCGACGCCGCCGACGCCGACAAGGAGCACGATCGCTGCGGCTCCCACCTGGTCGCGCCGATGCTCACAGCGGCCGCGGTGGGGAACGTCGCGATGCGCCGTGCCGGACTGCGCGGCCCCGCCGCGGAGGCGGCTGTCGGGCTGGGCAGCGCCGCGGTGGCGGTCGAGGTGTTCGCCTGGGGCGAGCGCCATCCGAACTCCGCCCTCACGCGGATGCTGCGCCGTCCGGGCTTCGAGATCCAGCGTGTGATCGGCACGCGCGAGCCCACCGCGGAGCAGCTCGAGGTCGGCAAGGCGGCGCTCGCCGAGATCCTGCGGGTCGAGGGTGGCGAGTAGCGCTCCCACCCGCTCGCGCCTCGATCCCGAGGTGTTCCGCCTGCCGGTCGAGAAAATCCGCGAGGGCTACTACACAGACGCATACTTCAACTTCACGCGGCAGCTGCTGGTCGAGCTGGGCCACCGCCCGCCGGTCACGGTCCAGGTGTTCCAGAAGAGGTTCTCGGTGCTCGGCGGCATCGACGAGGCGATCGCGGTGCTGAAGCTGTGCTCCGACGACTGGAGCGCCCTCGAGGTGCACGCCCTGCACGAGGGCGACGAGATCGAGCCGTGGGAGCCGGTGCTACAGATCGACGGCGACTACGCGCTGTTCGCGCACCTCGAGACCGTCTACCTGGGAACGCTCGCGCGCCGGACGCGGATCATGCGCAACGTGCACGAGGTCGTCGAGGCGGCCAACGGGAAGCCGATCCTGTTCTTCCCGGCCCGCCACGATCACTGGCTCGTGCAGACCGGCGACGGCTGGGCCGCGCACGTGGCCGGCGCGATCGGCGTCTCCACCGACGCGCAGGCCTCTTGGTGGGGCGGCCGCGGTGTCGGCACGGTCCCGCACGGGCTGATCGCCGCGTTCCACGGAGACACGGTCGCGGCGGCGCGCGCGTGGGCCGATCGCTACGCCGACGAGATGAACGTGACCGTGCTGGTGGACTTCGAGAACGACTCGGTCCGCACCGCGCTGGAGGTGGCGGACGCGCTCGGCGACCGGCTCTGGGGCGTGCGCCTCGACACCTCAGAGCTGATGGTGGACCGCGCCCTCTGGCACGAGATGGGCGCCTTCAAGCCGACCGGCGTGAACCCGGTGCTGGTCGAGAAGGTCCGCGAAGCGCTCGACGCGGCGGGCCACAAGGGCGTGCACATCGTTGTCTCGGGCGGGTTCGACGCGGAGAAGATCCGCCACTTCGAGAGTGTGGGCGCGCCGGTGGACGCGTACGGCGTCGGATCGTCGCTCGTGCAGGGGTCGAACGACTTCACGGCCGACGTGGTCAGGGTCGAGGGCCGCGACTGCGCAAAGGCCGGGAGGCGCTTCAAGCCCAATCCCCGGCTAGAGAGAGTGTTGTAGGACTTATGTCCAGGCCAGAGATGGCCGATTGGGGTACTGGATGAGGAGGACCCTCCGAACGCTGCCTCTGCTCGCCGCGCTGGCCGCGTTGGCGGTCTCCGCCGCCCCCGCGACGGCCGACGGCGGCTCGGCCGCCTGCATGGTGCCGTTCGAGGTCGCGCGCAACCAGCAGCTCGCTGGCCTCTCCCTCCAGCCGGGGCCGTACAAGCTGACGGTGCTCGACACCTCCGAGATCACCTGCGACGAGGCGAGCGACCAGATGCGCGAGGTGCTGCGCGAGCCGGGCGCCGAAGTTCCGGACGGCTGGAAGCTCGACACTGCCACGCGCACGATCTCGCGCTCCGACGGCACGGACGCATTCCGGCTCGAGCCGGACCTGCAGCTCGAGGGCGAGGCCGGCAGCTCGCTCTGGGACGACATGCAGGCCTGGATGCTCACCTGGCTGCCGATCATCTTCATGGGCCTGATCGCCGTGGCGATCGTCTGGATGATCCGCTACATGCCGCGGACCAAGCCGCAGGAGATCTCGCCGTCGTCGTCGAGCTCCGTGCGCTGGCAGGACGTGGAGGGGGTCGAGGAGGCAAAGGACGAGCTGCGCGAGGTCGTGGAGTTCATGCGCGACCCGAAGCGCTTCAAGCGGCTCGGCGCCAAGGT
>DASUQG010000095.1:0-10938 GCA_036280695.1 Thermoleophilaceae bacterium | reverse complement strand
CGCGCTCTGCGGCGACGCGGAGACCGCCCGCGGCGCGAGGAAGTGGAACGACGCGAACGTGCTGGCGCTGTCGCTCCGCACCACGAGCGACGCGCTCTTGGCCGAGATCCTCGACGGCTGGTTCGAGGGCGCGGCGAGCGGCGAGGCCGAGGACGTGGCAAACGTGCGCCACGTCGATGAGATCACCTGAGCGGCGCTTTCCGTCAACCGTCCTGTTCTAGGCACACTGTGTGTGCTTTAGGCAGGACGGTCGATGTTCGTCGGTGCCCGAAGTGCCTCGGCCCTCAGCGGATCACAAAGGAGTTCCGCGGCGTGATCTTCTTGTCGAAGTCATCGACGACCGTCAGCACGCCGCGGTAGCTGCCGCGCTTCAGGCGGCGCACCGTGAAGCTGCGGGCGCCGGCGGCCAGGCGGCCACGCCGGACCGTTCGGCGCGATGGGCCCCTGAGTCGGTAGGTGACCGTTGCGGGCTCGTTTAGCCGGAAGCTGAGCGTCACTCGGTTCTCCCGGCGCCTCGTCCTGAAGTTGTCCAGGGTGTCCGAAACGGTATCCGTGCCCACCTGGATGACGCCTTTCATGAACGTCTGGTGCGGTATGCAGACGTACTGATAGCGGCCGGGCGTCTTGAAGGTGTGCGAGAAGGTCGACCCGGCCGCATTGGTGCCCTCGGACACCGAGTTCCAGGACTCGGGCTGCCCCTTCTTGCTCGTGCTGGTGTGACCGTCAACGTCGAAGTGCCAGGTCACCGAGTCGCCGACGGCGATGTGAGGCTCAGGCGGCTCGAACGTGAACGCGCTGGTGGCGTCGACCCTCCAGTCCAGTGCCGCTGCCGGCGAGGCGAACACGAGCGGGGTCAGCAGGGCCAGAGGGATCAGTAGGTGCTGGGGTCGCATTGGGCGCGAAGCTTAGACCGGCGAACCGCCGCCCTCTGAGCGAGACTGCGCCAGAACGATGAACCTCGGACTTCGCGGCCGCATGCTCATGCTGGTGCTCGTGGCGCTTGCGCCGCCGACCGTTGTCGCGGTCACCGTTGCTCTGGAGGAACGGAGCGAGAACCGCGAGCACGCGCAGGGCGACGTGCTGGACGCCACGCGTCTTGCGGCGGTGGATGCCACCGCCGCGGTGGACGCCACGGCGAGCTTCCTCGCCGCGGTGGGGGAGGACCTCGCGGCGAGGCCCGGGGTGGAGTACTGCGAGCGGCTGCTTGCCATCGTGCCGCGAGCCACGGACTGGTACAGCTCGGTCGGCGTGGCCGGACCCGGCGGGAGGGTGCACTGCGGGACCACCGCGCGCGGCCTGATCCGGCAGATGGATCCGATCGACGTGTCCCGGGCGGGGTGGTTCCGCCGCGCCCAGCGCACGCGCGGGTTCGTCCTCGGGGAGTTCGGCGCAGGGCCGCTGTCCGGCATGGACGCGCTGATCGGAAGCCACGCGGTGGCGCGCGGGCCGGGCAGGCGCCCAGGCGTGATCTTCGCGACCCTAGACCTCCAGGAGCTGACGCGGACGCTCGGGCTGCACGCCGCCCCGCATGACACGACATTCGTGATCATCGACCATCGCGGAAGGGTCGTCGCTCGCGTACCCGCGAACGGGCTCGTGGGACGCCGCCTGCCGGAGCGGCCGCTGGTGGCGACCGTGCTCGAGCGGCGTGAGGGCACCGCGGAGGTGGAGGGACTGGACGGCGTCCAGCGCATCTACGGCTTCGCCCCGGTGGGTGGCAATGCGAACGGCCGCCTGTTCATCGCGGCGGGGCGCACGTCGGAGAACGTTTTCGCCGACCCCAACCACGATCTGCGCCGCTTCCTGATGCTCGCCGCGCTCGGCCTCGTGCTGGCGCTGGCGCTCACCTATGCCGCCACCAAGCTGCTGCTCGGCCGCTGGACCTCCGCCGTTGTGGATGCAGCCCGCAGCTTCGGCGCCGGCGACCTCACCGCGCGCGCGCCCGTGCCGCGTCGGCTGGGGGAGCTGAGCGAGGTGGCGAACGCGCTCAACTCCGCCGCCGAGGAGATCGAGCAGCGCGAAGAGGCACACACGCGCCTACTGGCGGAGCTCGTGGCAGCCGAGGAGGAAACGCGGCGCCGGATCGCTGCCGACATCCACGACGACACGGCCCAGGCCGTCGCCGCAGCGGGCCTGCGCATCGATGCGCTTGCAGCGGACCTGAAGGACCCCGCAGCGCGTGAGACCGCGCTCAACGCGCGGGAGGCCCTGGTGGAGGCGAACCGGCGCCTGCGGCGACTGCTCTTCGAGCTGCGCCCGCCCGCGCTCGACGAGGCCGGGCTGGCCGCGGCTCTCGAACTCTTCCTCACCGACGCCTTCGGGGACGACGGGTTCGACTGGAGGGTCGAGAACCGGCTCGACGGCGAGCCCGAGCCGGAGGTGCGCGCGATCCTCTACCGAGTGGCGCTCGAGGCGCTCACGAACGTGCGCAAACACGCGCGAGCGAGCGTGGTCGACGTGCGCGTCGAGCGCCGCGGCGTGGGGGTGGCGGTGCGGATTCGAGACGACGGCGACGGCTTCGAGCTGCCGGAACCGGATGCGCCGCCCGCGCCGGGCCACTTCGGCCTCGTCTCGATGCGGGAGCGCGCCGAGGCGGCCGGCGGCCGCCTGGCGATGACGAGCGCTCCCGGGCAGGGGACCACGGTCGACTTCTGGATGCCGGAGCAGAACGGCGCCTGAGCGTCAGTCGAGGATGCCGCGCCGCATCGCCTCTGCCACCGCGGCCGCGCGGTCCGAGACGCCGAGCTTCTCGTACACGCGCTGGAGGTGAGTCTTCACGGTGGTGGCGCCGAGGTGCAGCTGGCGTGCGATGTCCGGGGCGGACATGCCGTCAGCCGTGAGGCGCAGTACCTCGTCCTCACGGGGCGTGAGCAGCCGCTCCTCGTCACCGCTGCGGCGCCGGATCTCCTGGGCCACGGCCGCCTGCACGTCGGTGCCGAGCGTGGTGCGGCCGCGAGCGGCGGCCACGAGCGCGTCGCAGATCTCGTCGCCGCTCGAGTCCTTCGAGAGGTACCCGAGGGCACCGCTGCCGAGCGCGCCGTACACGACGTCGCTGTCGTAGTAAGCCGACACGAAGACCACGCGCACGTCGAGGCCCTCGCGCTCGAGCGTCCTCAGGACCTCGACCCCGCCGAGGCCCGGCATCTTCACGTCGAGCACGCACACGTCCGGGTCCACGTTGCGGATCTCCTCGAGCGCCGCCTCGCCGTCCTCGGCCTGCCCGACGAGCTCCAGCTCGGGACGGCGCTTGACCGTATCCACGAGCCCGGTTCGGTAGAGCGGATGGTCATCGGCGATGACGACCCGGATCCGGTCGCTCGGCACGGCGCCTTTGTACCACCAAAAGCGGCTGCCCCGCTGACGCGACCGAGTGCGCTCCCGCGACCGGGGGAGGTCGATCGGAGGAGGGTGGGGTCTTGAGGTCGGGCCGCTCAGGCGATGTGCCAGTCCCTCGCGGCGTTCGATCCTGTCAGAGAGTGGCAGTCCAACTGAACGATCTCGGAGCTCGCGCCGTGATTGGCGTGGACGGCGCCGTGTGGAGCGCGAACAGCGCGTTCTGCGCGCTCGTGGGCCTGGACGAGCCCGCGCTCCGCCGCCTGGGCCTGCGGCAGCTCGTGCACTCCGCGGATCGCCGCTACGTGGCCGCGCACCTCGTCGAGGCCCTGGCCGGCGGCGACCAGATGCGCGAATTCGACGCACGACTCACGCCACCGGACGGCCGCAACGTGCCGGCCCACATCCGCGTGAAACTGGTTCGTGGCGGCGAGGGGCGCCAGGGCTGTTTCCTCCTGGAGGCCAGGGCGAGTACGTAGGATCCCGGCCGCGATGGACGTGGTCGACACAGCGCAGGACGCCGCCGAGCTCGAGCTCCCGCCGCTGCTTGTGCGCGAGCCACTCGAGGAGTTCCTCGACGCCCGCGGCATCGGCGAGGGCCGCGTGGAGGCCGAGCGCATCGGCGAGGGCCACTCCAACATCACCTTCCTGGTGCGCCGCGGCGACGCGCGCGTGGTGCTGCGCCGCCCCCCGCGGCCGCCGCTGCCGCCCTCGGCCCACGACGTGCTGCGCGAGGCCCGCCTCCTGAAGTCGCTCGAGGGCACGCCTGTGCGCGTGCCCAAGGTGCTCGCCGTGGGCGACGACGAATCAGTCCTCGGCGTGCCCTTCTACGTCATGGAGGAGATGCACGGAAGCGTGCTTGCGAGCGCGATCCCGCCCGCGCTCGACACACCCGAGGAGCGGCGCCGCACCGCCGAGGAGCTGGTCGATGCCCTCGTCGAGGTCCACAGCGTGGACTGGCGCGCCTGCGGCCTCGACGGCTACGGCAAGCCGACCGGCTACCTCGAGCGCCAGCTGCGCCGGTTCGGCGGGCTCTGGGATCACAACAAGACGCGCGAGCTGCCCGTCGTGGAGGAACTAGGCGAGTGGCTCGGGCGCAACATGCCGGAGTCACCCGAGTCGACGATCGTGCACGGCGACTACCGGCTCGGCAACGTGATGATGGCCGACCGCGCACCCGCCGAGCTCGTGGCGATCTTCGACTGGGAGCTGTCCACGATCGGCGACCCCCTGGCCGACGTGGGCTATCTGACCGTGACCTGGGTGGAGCCCGACGACCCGCAGGACACGATGTTCGCCAACCTGAACGCCGTCACGCGCGCCGCCGGCTTCCTCACGCGCGAGGAGATGATCCGGCGCTACGAGGAGAAGAGCGGCCGCTCGATGTCGGCGCTCAACTGGTACCAGGCGCTCGCGCTTTGGAAGGCGGCGGTGTTCATGGAGGGGAACTACAAGCGCTTCCAGTCCGGCAGCTCCGACGACGAGTACCTGGCGCTGTTCGACCGCGGCGTGCCGATGCTGGCCGAGAAGGCCCGGGAGATCGCGCGCTCGTGAGAGGACTGCTGGTGGACTTCGGCGGCGTGCTCACGACCAACGTATTCGACTCGTTTCGAGCCTTCTGCGTGGATGAGGGCCTCGACCCCGAGACGATCAAGCGGCTCTTCCGCGAGGACCCGCGGGCGCTCGAGTGCGTGCGCGGCCTCGAGCGCGGCGAGCTGTCGGAGGAGCGGTTCGCCGAGCGCTTCGGAGAGCTGCTCCAGCTCGAGGAGGAGCGGCGCTCCGGGCTCGTGGAGCGCATGTTCGGCCACATTCGCCCCGATGACGAGATGGTCGAGGCGCTGCGACGCGCCCGCGCGCAGGGCATCCGCACCGGCCTGATCTCGAACTCGATGGGCGCGGGCCGCTACGACCGCTCCACCTTCCCCGAGCTGTTCGACGGCGTGGTGATCTCGGGCGACGAGGGCATGCACAAGCCGCAGCCGGCGATCTACGAGCTGGGCTGCGAGCGCGTGGGCCTCGCCCCGGACGAGTGCGTGTTCGTGGACGACCTGCGAGAGAACTGCGAGGGTGCGGAGGCGGTGGGCATGACCGCGGTGCTGCACAGGGGCGCCGAGCGCACCCTGCCGCAGCTCGAGGAGCTACTCGGGATCGAGCTGCACTAGCGCATCGGCCAAGAGCTCCGGGTGGGTGATCATCGGGAAGTGACCGCTCGGGAGCTCGACCGGCTCCACGCCGAGGCGCTCGCGCGCGGTGCGTCTCGACCACGCCGGGCTCAGCATGCGGTCGGCCGCTCCGATGATCGACTCGACCCGCAGGCCCGCCGGTGGAGCGGGCGAGGGCTGGGCCTGCGAGCTCTGGCCCTGCGGACGCAGGCGCTCGAACGCCCAGCGGGCGTCATCGGGTGAGAGGTCGCCGTACATGATGCGGGTCGTGGCGTCCTGGTCGGGCCAGTGGGAGCGACCCTCCTCGTCGACCGCCCGGCCGCCCTCGAACAGCAGGATCTGCTCGTCCGAGGCGGCCAGCTGATCGCCGAAGCTGAGGCCGGGCTCCGGCACCAGGGCGGTCAGGTAAACGAGGGCCCTGAGCGGGCGCCGGGAGGCGACGACGGGGCCCACCAGCCCACCCAGGGAATGCGGCACCAGCAGCACGTCGCCGGCATCGCCGAGCGCCTGGTCGATCGTCTCCGCGTACTCGTCGAGGCCGGCGTCCGTGTCCTCGGAAGGAAGCTCCGGGGTCACCACGTCATGGCCGCGGTCGGTGAGCGGCCCGATCAGGCGCTCCCAGCACCAGGCGCCGTGCCAGGCGCCGTGTACCAGCGCGAACGTGCTCAGGGCTAAGCCGCGCTCGGTGCCCCGCGGAACGTGACCTCGTAGATCTCGACGCTGGCCCGGCGGCCGGAGCCCTCCTGGGGCGACATCGAGTTGAGTGCCTCGTCACCGCGGCGCAGGTCCTCCTCGGTCTCGAAGAAGACGACGCCCAGGCCCGTCCCGCCCTCGCGGTCGACCAGCAGCATCACCTCCTTGACACCCTCGAGCCCCTCGGGAGGGGTGCCCGAGGCCATGTCGGCCTCGATCTGATCGCGTGTGGCCGCGAACCGCTCGGGGTCGCCGCCCTCGAACCTCGCTATCCGTGCGTACATGGAGCCCAGTCTGCCACTCTGCGCGCGGTGTTGCTCGTGCTGTGGGACATCGACGGGACGCTCGTGGACTCCGCCGGCCACGGGCGCTTCGCGTTCGAGGAGGCCTTCGATGCCGTCCTCGGGGGCGTCCCCGAGTGGGTCGACTTCGCCGGCCGTACCGACCACGAGATTGCGCTGGCGATGCTGAACGGCTCCACCGAACATCTCCCGGCGGTCCTGGAGCAACTCGCGGCCAAGCTCGCGGATCGCAGGGACGCGATAGCGGCGGAGGGACACGTCTATCCGGGCGTGCGCGAGACGCTGTCCGCCCTCCACGGCAGGGACGGCGTCGTGCAGTCGCTGCTCACCGGCAACGTCGAGGCCAACGCCGCCGTGAAGGTGGGCGCCTTCGGCCTGGAGCGCTGGCTCGATCTCGAGGCCGGCGCCTACGGGTCGGACCCACACGAGCGGCGCTCGGATCTTGTGGCGGTGGCTCGTGAGCGCGCGGCGGCTCGCTACGGGGAGCCCACCGGCGCGGTGCTGGTGGGCGACACGCCGCTCGACGTGCTCGCCGCACGCGAGGCCGGCGCCCGGGCGGTGGCCGTGGCCACCGGGTTCGCGGATTTCGACGACCTCAGGGCCTCGGAGCCGGATGCGCTGCTTCAGGACCTGAGCAACACCGAGGCGGCGATCCGCGCGATCACTGCCGCCACTTGACGCTGCAGCCGATCGGGTCGGTCTCCGGCCGCGCGACGTCCTCGCCGGCCAGCACCGAGTCGAGTGCCTCGCGCAGCCAGCTGGCGTTCAGGCTCGGGTTCTGGTGGTCCGGGTCGGGCGCGCCGCGGTAGCGCAGCCGACCTTCGGCGTCGAGCACGAACACGTCGGGCGTGGTCTTGGCGCCGAACGCTCGGGCCACCTCCTGGGACTCGTCGTGCGGGTACGGCATCGGCCAGTCCTCGCGCTCGGCCCGCTCACGCATCGCCTCGAGCGAATCGCGGGGATAGCGCTCGGCGTCGTTCGGGTTGATCGCCAGGAAGCGCACGTTCGGGTAGTCGCGCGCGGCGTCCGCGATGCGGTCGTGCCAGGCGAGCGCGTACGGGCAGTGGTTGCAGGTGAAGATCACGACCGCCGGTCCCTCGAGCGAGTGCTCCTCGCCCGCAGTGTCCGGCAGCGTGAAGTCGGGCGCCAGGTCGCCGATGCCGAGGCTCACCCGACTCTGCTCCTGATCGCCTCGCGTAGGTCCTCGGGATCGGGCAGCGGCGAGATGCGCCCGTCGCGCGTCCGGTACACGCGGCAGGTGAGCCCGAACGGATCGCCCTCGCCGGGCGGCACGATGTCCTCCCCGTCTATGCGAATTGTGGGCGAGCCCGGGAAGCGCTCGCGGCGCGCCTGCTCGTCGTCCTCGATCTCCACGCGCGCGATCTCGGCGTCAACGCCCTCCTCAACGAGGATTCGCTGGAGCTCGGCGAGCGCCTCTGGATGTGACGGACAGCCGTCCCACCACAGGAGCTCAACCGTCATGGACCTCCACCCGCTCGATCTTGGCGTCCTCCACTGGGCGGTCGCCCGCGCCGGTCTCGAGGCCCTCGATGGCGTCGACCGCCTCCATCCCGGACGCGACCCGGCCGAAGACCGTGTGCTTGCCGTCGAGCCAGGGCGCGGCCTCGGTGGTCACGATGAAGAACTGGCTGCCGTTCGTGTCCGGTCCGCTGTTCGCCATCGCGAGCGCGCCGCGCTCGACCTTGTGGTCGTTGATCTCGTCCTCGAACTGGTATCCCGGACCGCCGGTCCCGGTGCCGTGCGGGCAGCCGCCCTGGATCATGAAGTCCGCGATCACGCGGTGGAAGATCAGCCCGTCGTAGAAGCCGTCGCGGGACAGCTTCTCGAAGTTCTCGACCGTCTTCGGCGCCTCGCCGTCGAACAGCTCGAGCTCGATCGGTCCGTGGTTGGTGTGCATCGTTGCGGTGCTCATGTCTTCTTCGCTACCTCCACCTGGAGCTCAGCTCCCCGGGCTTGCTTGCCAGAAACAGCTTGTGCGACGTGCTCGGCGCGGTCCGCGGGAACCTCCACGAACGAGAAGCGCTCGAGCACCTTGACGTTACGCACGTCGTCGTTCTCGAGATGTGTGTGGTCGACCACCGCGCTCACCACGTCCGCGGGCTCGATCCCGTCCTGCCTGCCGGCCCCGACGATCAGCTTCGCGTAGGGCACGCCGTCGCGCGGGTGGGGCTTCGTGTGCCGAGGCCGGCGCGTCTCCCGGTCGGCCTTCCGTTGCGGCTTCCCGTTCGCGCTCCACACCTCGATCTCGGTCTTGGCGTGGCGTTCGATCGCCTCGAGCTCCCGCCGCTGCTTCGGCGTGATCAGCGTGATCGCGCGCCCGCTCTCGCCGGCCCGCCCGGTCCGGCCGATGCGGTGCACGTAGATGTCCGGGGAGTTCGGGATGTCGTAGTTCACGACGTGGCTCACGCCGGTGATGTCGAGCCCGCGGGCAGCCACGTCGGTGGCGATGAGCAGGCGCTCGCGACCACCCTTGAAGGCGATCATCACGCCGTCGCGCTGCCCCTGGGACATGTCGCCGTGCAGCGCCTTCACGCGCACGCCCGCGTCGCCGAGCCTGCGGGCGAGCCGGTCCACGCCGATCTTGGTGCGCACGAACACGATCGCCTGCTCGGGGCGCTCCTCCTTGAGCACGCGCACGAGGGCGTCGGGCTTCTCGCGGTCCGGCACCTCCACGTAGTAGTGGTCCACCGTGTCGATCGTGAGGGTGGCCGCGCGGACCTTGATCTCCACCGGGTCGTGCATGAACGTGTCCGCCAGGCGGCGGATCTCCGGTGGGACGGTCGCGCTGAACAGCCCGGTCTGGCGACCCATCGGTGCGCGCTTCAAGATCGACTCCACGTCCTCGAGGAAGCCGAGGTCCAGCATCTCGTCGGCCTCGTCGAGCACGACGTAGCGGGCGTTGTCGAGGAAGAGGTGGTGGCGACCGATCATGTCCATCACGCGGCCGACCGTGCCGACCACGATCTGCGCGTCCTTCAGGCGTGCGGCCTGATCGCGGATCGGCGCGCCGCCGAACACCGCCACCACATTGAGGCCCTTCTGCTCGCCGTAGGCGCGCAACGCCTGCGTGACCTGGATGCAGAGCTCGCGGGTCGGGGTGAGCACGAGCGCCTGGACACTGGGGTCGCCGGGATCGGCGTACTCGACCATCGGCAGCCCGAACGCGGCCGTCTTTCCGGTGCCCGTCTGCGCCTGGCCGATCACGTCCTTCCCCTGCATCAGGGAGGGGATCGCCTGCTCCTGGATCGGAGTCGGGTTCGTGTAGCCCAGATGTCTGAGCGTCTCGAGGGTCGATTCGGAGAGGCCGAGCTCGGCGAATGTGGTCACGCGCTCCCTGACGCTAGCGGGAGGGGTCGAGCAGCAGCTTGCCGCTCGTGCGGCGGCCCTGCATGTCCTCGTGCGCCTGGCGCACCTCGGACATCGGATAGGTGGCGCCCATCTGCGGCACCAGCTCGCCTCGCGCGGCGCGCTCGAAGAGGTCGGCGAGCGGCTCCTCCATCATGTCGCGGCGCCCGAGGCAGTGCATGAGCCAGAACCCGACGACGCTCCGGCTCTTGGGCATCAGCCGGCCGGTCTCGAGGGTGTTCTGCTCGCGACTGGCGATGCCGTAGGTCACGATGCGCCCGAACGGGGCGAGCGCATCGGCGCACTGCTCGAACACGCGGCCGCCGGACATCTCGAGCACCACGTCCACCGGTTTGCCCTCGTTGGCCTCGATCAGCGCGCCCTTGAGGTCGTCCACGCCCGGGTCGACCGCGGCGTCGGCGCCCAACTCGAGCGCCTTCGCACGCTTGTCCTCGGTGCTGGCGGTGGCGATCACCCGGCCGGCCCCCAGGGGCTTCGCGAGCTGCACGGCCAGGCTGCCGACTCCGCCCGCGCCCGAGATCACGACCACGGACTCACCCGGCGCCAGCTTCGCGCTCGTCCTGAACAGGTGCCACGCGGTCAGGCCGTGGATCAGGAGCGCGAGCGCCGCGCCCTCGTCGAAGCCGTCGGGGATCGGGAAGACCGTGGATTCGTGCGCAACCGCGTACTCGGCGTAGCCGCCCGTGGCCATGAGCGCGATCACGCGCTGGCCGTCCGGCGTGGTGCCGGCCACCTCGCCGCCGAGCACCAGCGGCACCTCGTAACGGGCGAGATACGAGTTCTCGCGCTGGTGCGTGTCGGCGAAGTTCATCCCGGCGCGCGAGACCTCGATCAGCACCTGCCCCTCGCCCGGCTCCGGCTTCGGGATGTCCACGACCTGAAGGACCTCGGGCCCGCCGAATTCCTGGATCTGCACGGCGCGCATGGGGCGGGAGCCTAACTCCGCTGCGATCGCGGGGTGCGACACGTTTACGGCGGCGGCGAAGGGGGGGCGTTATCGGCGTTGACCGCGATATGCGCGGCCAATCTCGATAGGACCCTTCCTCAATGCTCGTCGTTCG